>JAYWDM010000500.1:0-10336 GCA_043779885.1 Betaproteobacteria bacterium
GCGGTGAATTGCGCGCGGTAGCGCGCTTCGATATCGAGCAGCCGCGAGTTCATGTCATTGCGGCGCTGGCCGACGCTGGCGATGCTCTTGGCGATGCCGCCGGTGCGTCCGGCCAGCGCGCCGCCGGTGTCGAGCGCGTCCGACGCCAGCTGCGCGAGCCGCGCCGCGAAGCCGCGCGAGAAATTCAGCGTCAGCGCGGGGTTCGCCGCGACCTGGGCCGCATTCCCCGTGTACTGCACTTTGAGGTCAGTGGCGGCAGAGCCCGCCGCGCCGGTCAGCAACTGGCCTGAGCCGGTCGCGGCTATGGCGGCTCCGTTCAACGTGAAATTGCCGGCAACGTCGGTGCCGGCGCCGCTTTCGCTGCCGCTGAAACCGAGCGCGGCGAGCGCGCTTCCGGCGGCGCCGCTGACGGTCGATGCCGTGCCGTAGCCCGACGACGCGATCGCGATCTTGCCGCCGTCAAGCGTGACCGCCGGCACGGCGGCGGCTTGCGTAAGCGCGGTGGCGCCGCTCAACGCAGTCTGCACGGCCGCCGCGAGCTGGGTCGCGGTATAGCTTCCATGCGCGAGCGTCAGCGCGCCGCTGGCAACGCCGTCGATCACCACCGAAAACCCGTCGTTAGTGCCGTCTATCGTCGTGGTCACCGCCGGGGCGCTGGTCGCGGTTGCCGCGCCATGTGTCGCTGCGGCCGTAATATTGACGAGGTAACTTCCCGGCTGGCTGCTCGCGCCGGAACTGACGAGGCTCAGGAGAGCGGTGCTGCTCCTGCCCTGTATGGCGAACAACGCGGGTATGTCGGCGAAGTTGCTGGCGATCACGCCCGCGAGTTTCGTGCTGTCGACCGTCAGCGAACCGTCCTTCTGAAACGACACGCCCGCCTGCGACAGCGTGGTGAAGCTGCTGCCGGTGCCGCTCAGCGCCCGTCCGAGCACGGCGCGAATCTGCGCTTGCAGACCCTGCGCCGCGGAGTCGCCGAGCAGCGGCCCGCCCCGTTTGGTGGATGCATCGTAGGCGGTCAGGCTGCTGATCGTCTTGTTAACGTCGTTGTACGCCTGCACGAACGTGCTGACGGCGGACTGCACGGTCGCGCTGTCGCGCGCCACCGTGAGCGTGGTGCTGCCGCTATTGAGCAGATTGAGCGTCACGCCCGGAATCACGCCGGAGACGGTGTTCGATGCGCTTGTCACGGCCACGCCGTTGACGATCAGGGTGGCATCGCGCGCCGGGCGCACTTCGGCGAGGGAGCCCAGCGCGTCGTGCAGTTCGCCGGCCGCGAGGCCGTTGGTGACCAGGATCGTGTTCGCGGCGCCGGTCGCATTCGCGCTCACTACCAGCTTGTAGGGCGTCGCACCCCCCGCATTGACGATGGTCGCGGTGACGCCCGCAGCCGCGGCGTTGATCGCGTCGCGCACGCCGTCGAGCGTGTTGTTCGAGGCGTCGATCGTGATCGATTGCGTCGCGCCGCTGCCGACCTTGATCTGCAGCGTGCCCGTCGAACTTGCGGTCTGCGCGCTGGCCACGCCGTTGGCGGCGAGCACCTGCGCTTGCGCGCTCACGCCGACGTCCACCGCATAAGTCCCCGGCGCGGCGGCGTTCGAGGCGCTGGCGGTGAACACGGCCGTATCGCCGGACAGCGCGGACAGCGATTGAAAGCTCGCCGCCGTCGACAGGCGCTGCATCGCGGTCTGAAACGACGCCAGCGCGCCCTTCAACGTGCCGTAGGCGGTGACTTTGGACTGGTAGCTTGCCTCCTCGCGGTCGAGCAGGGTGAGCGGCCGTCGTTCAATCGCCATCAACTGCGTGACGATGGAATTGACGTCGAGATTGGAGCCTACGCCTGGCGATGCAATTGCCATTGGGTGAGTGTCTTGTTGTTAGCCGTTGCGTCCTGCTCCGCGCGCGGCGCCGTGCCCTGAATCTATGCTGCGCGCCTGATCAGCAGGCCCTGGAACTGGTCGAGCGCCTTCGCAATCGCGATCATTTCCGCGGAGGGCATCTGGCGGATCAGTTGTCCGGTGTTCTTGTCCACTACTCTTACGATGGTCGTGCCGTGCTGCGGGTCGACGTTGAATTCGACGCCGCTCGCGTGCGACGCGACGGTTCTGTTGGCCGCGGCGATCGCTGCCTTGAGCTCGGCGTCACTGGCGGGCGGCGGCGCAACCGGTGCATGCACGCGGGGCGCGGGCGCGGCCGTGCCCGGCGCATTAGTCGCCTGGCTGACGCTACCAACGGGTTTGATCGGCATGCTGGATCTCCTTACTGTGCAAACCCGCGGCCGGCGGAGCGCCGGCCGCGGAAGATTTCACGCTTAGCCACGCAGCAGTGCGAGCACGCTGTTGGGCTGGGCGTTGGCTTGCGCCAAAATCGCGATGCCGGCCTGTTGCAGGACCTGGTTCTTCGTCAGGTTGGCCGTTTCCATCGCGAAGTCCGCGTCCTGAATCCGGCTGCGCGAAGCAGTCAGGTTTTCAGTCGTGGTCTGCAGGCTGGACACCACCGACGCGAAGCGGTTCTGGTACGCGCCGAGTGATGCGCGGCTGGAGTTGATGGTCGTCAACGCCGCGTCGATCGAGGCGATCGCCGTATTCGCGCCGCTCAGCGAACTGATGTCGAGCGCGGATACCGCGGTGCCGGTTTGCGTCGCGGCGACCGTGGACGGAGAGCCGACGATGGCGACCGTGCCGCCGGCGGTGATGCCGCTGGTGCCGGTCGAGGTGAGGGTGATCGTGCCGAGCGTCGTCGCCGCGGCGCCGACGCCCGTTGCGGCGGCGGTCAGCGTGGTGAACGAATTGACGATGTTGCGCCCGTCGGCCGCCGACAGAGTGACCCCGGTTGCGTCCGCGCCGGTATTGGTCGCGACCACGCCGGTTGCCGCGCTGATCGCGTTGATCGCGGCGGTTACCGCGATGCGGTCCGCTGACAGCGCGCCGCCGCCGGTCGTGATCGAGCCGGTCGTGACACCGTTGATCGTGACGGTGCCGGTAAGCGCGGCGCTAACCATGCTGGTGCCGGTGACGGAGGTGGCGTTGGCGGTTGCCGTAACACCCGTGCCGCTGGTGGCATTGATCGCCGTGGCCTTCGCTTTCGCGCTCGCCGTCGCGTTGGCGGTCGATACGCCGTCAGTGACGGAGTCGACGATGGCCACGCCATTGATGGTGACGTTGCCGGAGCTGATCGCCGTGGTGTTCACGGCGCCGCCGGTGGTCGTCGCGGAGTAGCTCGCGCCGAGCGCCGTCGTCCGCGCGCTGGCGATCGAGGTGATGTTGATGACCTGGTTGGCGTTCGCGCCGACCTGGAACTGCTGGTTGGTGAACGTGCCGTCGAGCAGGGCGACGCCGTTGAAGCTGGTGTTGACGGCGACGCGGTCGATTTCGGCGATCAGCTGGGATGTCTCGGCCTGCAGCGCGGCGCGGTCGCTCGAGCTGTTGGTCGCGTTCGCCGATTGCACCGCGAGTTCGCGGATGCGCTGCAGGTTGTTCGACACCTGGGCGAGCGCGCCCTCGGCGGTCTGCGACAGCGAAATGGCGTCATTGGCGTTGCGGCCGGCCTGCGTCAGGCCGCGGATTTGCGACGTAAAGCGTTCCGCGATGGCGAGTCCGGCAGCGTCGTCTTTGGCGCTGTTGATGCGCAGGCCCGAAGACAGGCGCTGCAACGAGGTGGCAAGCGAAGATTGTGACGTAGTAAGATTGCGCTGCGCATTAAGCGAAGCCATGTTGGTGTTGATGATTTGAGCCATTTGAATCTCCTTTACACGGTGAATTAAGAGCGGCTTAGCGCCGTGACTTTGGTCTGGCGCGCCCTCTGGCGTGAGCCTCCGTCAGACTCATTTACGGCGGCCCTTTGCCGCGACTTTAGCCGTGTGTGGTTTTTTGCCCACGGGCCGTGCCGGTTTGGCAGGCAGTAAACTGCCGGGCCGCCACTGCCACCGGACGTGCAGAGCGCACGGCGCGGGCGCCGTCTCAGCCCGCGGTGACGACGCGGCGTTTGCCGGCGCGCTTGGCCTGATACAGGGCGCGGTCGGCGTGCGCGATGACGGCGTCGCGTGATTCACCGGTATTGCGCACCGCGATGCCCGCGCTGAACGTAATCGGGAGTTTGCTGTTGGCATAGCGCAGCGCATCGCGGTCGAGATCGTGTTGCAGGCGGGTGAGCGCCGCCGCGGCCTGCTCCGGACCGGAGTCCGGCAGCAGGAACAGGAATTCTTCTCCGCCGAAACGCACCACCACGTCGCTCGGACGGATGGTACGCCTGATCACCTGCGCAAGATGCACGAGCACGGCGTCGCCGGCCTGGTGGCCGTGCCGGTCGTTAATGTTCTTGAAGTCGTCGATGTCGAGCAGTGCGACGGCGAGCGGCGCCTGCTTGCGGTCGGCGCGCGCCGCTTCGCGCGCAAAGGTCTGTTCGAGGCCGCTGCGGTTCAACGTGCCCGTCAGTGGATCGTCGTGCACGAGTCCGCGCAACTGCTCCACTTCTATCCTTAACGCCTCGATCCTGCGCTCGGCGCTGGTCAGCGCATCGGGGTCGACCTTGACGCCGCGATGTCCGGCGAGCGCGCGGGTTTCGCCGAGCGCCTCGTCGAGAATATTGATGATCGTGGCGACGTCGTCGGTGCCGCGGATTTTTTGCGCGTAACTCTCGATGCGCCTGTAATAACTGCTGGTGCCCGGCGCCAGACCGCGCGCCGTTGCGGGAGCGTCCGGGGACGACGATTTGACCAGGCGGAAATTCCGTTTGGCTTTGCCGATTTCCTTGCTGATATACATCGCGTTACCCCTTTGCGAGACGCCGGCCCCGAGTGGCCCATGCACTGGAGGGTTACGGTAACAAGCTTTGGCCGGATTCGCCGCGCGAATAAGCGGGGGAAAGTGTCGCAATTCGGGGACTTGCGGCGCGCCGTGGCACCGGCGCGGCGGACGCCCCGCGGCTGCGCGCGAACCGGCAACGGCGCCGTGAACAGTATCGACGCATTGCGGCTGGACTTTAACCCTGTACACGGCAATTCAGCCACGGAAACACGCGGAAATACACGGACAAGCAACGCCGTATCCGGCCACATTATGTGACCCGTAAAGTGGCGCACTGCGGAGCCGGGATAGGCCGAGTTTCCGTGACTTTCCGTGTGGTTCCGTGGCCCACCGCGGTTATTGGTTTAACCAGAGTTATTCGACAATCTGGTTCTTGATCGCGTAGTGGGTGAGTTCAGCGTTGTTTTTAAGCCGCATTTTTTCCATGACGCGCGCGCGGTAAACGCTCACCGTCTTTACGCTGATCGACATCTGCTGGCCGATTTCGGTCAGTGTCTTGCCGGAGGCGATCAGGCACATGGTCTGATACTCGCGGATCGACAGCGTATGGTGCAACGGCTTGTCGGTATCGTCGCCGATGGAATTGGCGAGCTCCTCGGCGACGGCCGGCGTCACATATTTGCCGCCGCGGTTGACCTGGCGGATCGCGCCCACGAGCTGCGCCGGGGCGCTTTGCTTGTTGAGGTAACCGGCGGCGCCTGCCTTCAACGCGCGCACCGCGTATTGGTTTTCCGGGTGCATCGATAACATCAGAACGCGCAGCCTGGGCAGTTCCCGGCGCACCAGTTTCAGCGTTTCGATCCCGTTGCGGTCGGGCAGCGACACGTCCAGCAATACCACATCGCATGGTTTTTCGCGCAACAGGCGCAGCGCTTCCGAGCTCGACGCGGCCTCGCCGACGACCTGCATGTCGCCGCTTTCCGCGATGATCTGGGTCAGGCCGCGGCGCAGAATGGCGTGGTCGTCGACGATGACTATGCGGATCATGGGGGTCGCCGGCATGCTCAGCCCGCTGGCGTGTAGGGGGGCGCTTCGAGCGGCAGCCTGGCGGTGACGACGGTGCCCGTGCTCGGCCCGCGCTCGAAGCTGATTTCGCCGCCCAGGTGGCGCGCCCGCTCGAGCATGCCGCGCAGACCGAACGACCCGCTTTTCAGCAGATCGGTATGCTCGATGCCGCGGCCGTTGTCCGTGACGTTCAGCGTAAACATGCCGCCGTTGACGCTCAGTTCGACTTCGACCTTGGTGGCGCCGGCGTGTTTGGAAATATTGGTGAGTATTTCACGAAACAGGCTGAAGAGGGCGTGCGCCAGTTCGGGATGCGCGGCGATATGCTCGGTCGCGCATTTGACGACGCACGGGATTTCCATGCGTTTTTGAAACTCGGCCGCCTCCCATTCGATCGCCGCCAGGAGGCCGAGGTCGAGCAGCGGCGGACGCAGGTCGCGCGCGATGCGCGAAGTGATTTCCATCGTGCGGTCGACGAGCGACTCGAGACCGCGGGTTTTTTCGAGCAACGGGGCCTGTTTCTTGCCGATGCGGGCGAGCAGCCACACGAGGTCGATCTTGATCGCGGTCAGATTGCCGCCGATGTCATCATGCACTTCGCGGGCTATGCGCGTGCGCTCGGTCTCCTTGGCATTTTGCAGGTGCGCCGACAGCGCGGAGAGCTGCTGGCGCGACTGAATGAGCTCCATTTCCGCCTGTTTGCGCTGCGAAATGTTCTCCATGATCCCTTCCCACTGGATGAGATTGCCCTTGAGCAAACGGGGGCTCAGGCGGATTTCTATCCATTTGACGAGCTGGCTGGAGGCGCTGCGGATGCAGCCTTCCCAGCTGATCGGACGCATGGTGTTCGCCGACTCGGTGATACGCCGCTGCAGGTCCGCGTCGCCGCCGTCCACGATCAGGCTGAAAAAAAGCCCGGCGTCGTCGTGCAGTTGGCGCGGTGAGAGTTCGAGCAGCGACATGCTGCCGTAGCTTACGTAGGGAAACACGTAGCCGCCGTGCCACTCGCGCAATAGTTGCAGGACCACGCCCGGAACGTTCGAGACCAGCGCGTGCAGGCGCGCCTCGTTCTCCTGCAGCTCGCGCTGCGCCTGGCGCACCGTCCGGCGCACCCCGGATTCGCGCAATTCGCGCTCGATCGCGGGAATCAGCCGCGACGGATTGTTCTTCATGACGTAATCGTGCGCGCCGGCGCGCATCGCTTCGACCGCGATGTCTTCGCCGATGTTGCCCGAGGAGATGATGAACGGCAGATCGGGGTCGTGCTGGTGGGTGAGCGTCAGCGCGGCGAGTCCGCTGAACTGTGGCAGCGTGTAGTCGGAGATGACGATGTCCCACTCATTGCCGGCAAGCGCGGTTTGCATCGCGTCCGGTGTTTCGACGCGGGTGTGCTCCGGATCAAAGCCCGCACGGCGGATCTCCGCGAGCAACAGCTCGGCGTCCTCCTCCGAGTCTTCAATCAGCAGTATGCGCAGCGGACGATCCATGACTGGGTATTCAATAGCCGGGCTGACCGCGGACGAATTGACGGTGTATCGATCGCGCATCATAGAGCAGTAGTGGTGCCGGTGTCATCCGTGATGCGCGTGAGCGGCGCTGAGGCCTGCCGCCGCGGTCGCCGATGCACAGGCAGTTCGCATGACCCGGCTTGCTCGCGCCGGGGCGCATCGCCGGCATCAGGAATTACAGCCCCGGCAGGACCTTTATTGGCGCTCGGCGTGATGCCTCAGGGCGCTAAAATTGCCCGCGATTGCGCATAATGCGCGGTTTATCGTTACCGGGATTCGGGACCGTTCCGCTGGCGCGAAAATCGCGTAACCTGTCGCGCGTAACCTGTCGCGCGTAACCTTGCCTGATCGGCGGCGGTGTAATAATCTACCGGATCTTGCATTTCCCCCATTGTCACTGCTGTCGCGGCGCCGCTGCCCGGTCGTGTCGGTACGACTGCCCTGAATGCGCGAACTGCGATGAGTGATATACCCGTCCAAGCCCGGCCCGCAGCGCCGCGCGCCGCACCGGCGAATCGCCCGGCGCCAGGCGCCAGGAGGACCGGTTTGCGCGGCGCGATCGCTGCGTTTGCACTGATCGTCATCGCGGCGTTATGGGCGGGCGTGGTCACGATCACGGCGCATGACCGGCAGTTCGCGATCGCGGAGGCGATGAAAGCCGACGCGAACCTTGCGCGCGCGCTGGAAGAGCATACGGTGCGCACGTTAAAGTCGGTCGACCAGATCTCGCTGATGATCAAGCAGCAGTATGAGCGGCACGGCCGGCAATTCGACCTCGCGCGCTACTTCCGGGACGCCCAGCTCGACCCCAGGCTATTTGTCAATGCGGTGATCACTGACCCGCGCGGGGACGTGGTGCTGGGTTCAACACCCGGCTTCAAGGCCGTGAACCTCGCGGACCGCGCGCACGTTCGGGTGCATATCGCGGCAGACAGCGGCCGGCTGCATATTGGGGCGCCTGTCGTCGCGCGGGTTGCCCAGCGCTCGACGATCCCCGCGACGCGCCGCATCAATAATCCCGATGGTTCGTATGGGGGCGTCGTCGGCGTGGCGATCGACCCGTTCTACTTCAGTCAGTTTTATCGTCAGGTCGACCTCGGCGCGCACGGCGTGGCGGCGCTGGTCGGGGTCGACGGCGTGCTGCGCGCAAGCGCTGCCAATATCGGTCCGGAAAGCAGGCCGGATTTCGACACCGGCCCATTGGTGGCGCGCGCGCTGAAAAACGATCACGGCAGTTATGTCTCCGCGGCAACGGCCGACGGCGAAGTGCCGCGGATCCTCAGCTACCGCGCGCTCGGCGATTACCCGCTGATTATTGCGGTCGGCGTGACTGAAGAAACGGCGCTCGCGGAGGTCGCGCAACGCGCGCGCGACTACTACCTCGGAGCGATGTTCGTCACGTTGCTGCTGGTGGCCGTCGCCTGGTGGCTGATGACAGCGGCGCTGCGCGAACAGAAAATTGCCGGCACCCTGCATGCGGACCGTGAACGGCTTGCCGCGCAACAAGCGGCGCTGTCCGGCCTGATCGGCATGCAGAACGTCCCCGGCGCCGACCTGTTTGCCGTTTTCCCGCGACGGGTGGCGCGCGCACTGAACGTCGAGCGCGTGAGCATATGGCGCCTCACCGATGGCGGCAAGACACTGGCGTGCGTTCACGAATATGCAGCGCGCACGGGCAGCGCGCAGGCGGAGCGGCGCTTGTCCGCCGCCGAGTGTCCGCAGTTTTTTGCCGCGCTGGCGGCCGCTGGCATCATCGCGGCGGATGACGCCATGCATGATGCGCGCACGGCGCAATTCGCGCTCCGCATGCTCAGGCCGCAAAACATCGGCGCGCTGATGGGGGTGCCTTTTCATGTCTTCGGCAGGATGGCGGGGTTCCTGTGCTGCGAGCATGCGGGCGCGCCGCGAAACTGGACCGTGGACGAGCAGACTTTCGCGCTGGCCGCGGCCAGCCTCGCGGCGCTGACGTACGAACGGGCCGAGCGCCGGCAGACGGAAGCGGCGCTCGACGAAAGCCGCCAGCGTCAAGCCTCGTTGCTGGAGAGCATGCCCGACCCTGCGTGGCTCAAGGACCGCGACGGCTGTTACGTCGCCGTTAACCAGTCCTGGCTGTCGCGCAACCGCCTGACGCGGGAAAACGTCATCGGCCGTCGCGATCACGACTTCTTTCCCGCCGCGCTTGCCGCCGACATCGAGGCCGAGGACGCGCGCATCATGCAGTCAGGCGCCGAGATGCGCCTGGAGCGGTTGCGCGGGGTCGATGCGGACGCGCGGTGGGTGGATGTCATCAAGACGCCCATCCTGCGCGAATCCGGCGAGATAGGCGGCATCGTCGGCATCTCGCGTGACGTGACCGCACGCAGGGCCGCTGAAACCGCGGTGCGCGAGAGCGAGGCGCGACTGAAGGCGATCATGGATCACAGTGCGACGCCGATCTGCCTGCAGGACCTCGCGGGCCGCTATCTGATGGTCAACCGCGTTTACGCGGAAATGGCGGGCCTCAGGCCGGAAGAGTTTGCGGGCAAACGCGCGGAAGATGTTTTCGCCGGCCAGCCGGACGGCAGGATGGACGCGGTCATGGCGAAAGTTCGCGCCGCGCGCGCGGCGATGATGGTTGAAGAGACCGTGCAAACCCCGGCCGGGCCACGTGTCTACCTCGCGGTCAAATTTCCATTGCTCGACGGCGCCGGCGAGCCGTACGCGATCGGCAGCATTTCGACCGATATCACGCAGCGCCAGCACGACGAGGAACTGGTGCGACACGTCAATCGGGAACTCGCGCAAAAAGCGGCCGCGCTTACCGCGGCCAACCAGCAGCTTGAATCCTTTGCTTTTTCGGTATCGCACGATTTGCGCGCGCCGCTGCGGCACATCAGCGGATACGTCGGTTTTCTGCAGGAGCGGAGCGGCGCGCAACTGGATAATGAAAGCCAGCGCTACCTCAACCGTATCGCGCGCGCCACCGAGCGGCTGGGCATGCTGATCGACGACCTGCTGGCGTTTTCGCGCACGGGCCGCGCG
>JAYWDM010000501.1:0-3676 GCA_043779885.1 Betaproteobacteria bacterium
TACTGCATAGGCGGCCGCGACAACCTGTGCGCGAACCGCACCATGATCGGCATGACGCGGCCCGGCGGGTTTGCCGAACTGATGTCGATCCCGGCCGCCAGCCTGATCGATATTCCGCAGGACATGAGCGTCAAACAAGCCGCGCTCACGGAACCGGCGGCGACCGCGCTGCATGCGTTGAACATCGCGGCGCGCGCGCTGGCCCGGCCGCTGCCTGAATCGCGCGTGCTGGTGATTGGCGGTGGCGCCATCGGCCTGCTGGCCGCTTTGCTGCTCAGGTCCCATGGCTGCCGCGACACGGAACTCGCCGAGACCAATGCGCTGCGCCGGGCGTCCGCCGCGGCAACCGGCGCCTGCAACGCGTTCGATCCCGCCGCCGCGCCCGCGCGCGACAACGCTTTTGATCTCGTGATCGATGCCGTCGGCGGCAAAGCCACGCGCAATACGGCGCTCGCGTCGGTGAAACCCGGCGGCGTCGTAGTGCACGTCGGCCTCATGGATAGTGCGGGCGAGATCGACATGCGCAGGCTTACCCTGGCGGAAATCACGCTGATCGGCACGTACACGTACACCACGGCGGACTTGCGCGCGACGGTGCAGGCGCTATATTGTGGCGCCTTCGGCGACCTGGGATGGGTCGAAGAACGGCCGCTCGAGGAGGGCGCCGCGGCGTTCGCCGCAATCGATGAGGGACGCGCGGCGGCGGCGAAAATCGTGCTGCGCCCACGGCGCAGCGAATAAATTCAGGATTGATGCAAATGCTTGCGAGGCAAAGTGATGAGCGCGCGTAACCCCGGCCGGGCAGCGTACCTGCTCGCCGCGCTGCTGCTGTGCGCGTATGCCGCCAATGTGCTCATCGGCAAGGGTGTCGTTTCCTTCGGCTGGCAATTGCCGCGGGCGGGCGACATTGCCGAATTTCTTGCCGTACTCGCCGCGATGATTTCGTTTGTGGCCGGTCTCCTGCTTAACGAGGCCGCCGCGATGCCACCCCGACAACAGCAGCACCCGCCGCAACACTAACCACCATTCACGAGGAGAATGCCATGCCCACGCCCAAACCGCAGATCGAATCACCGGCGCGCCGACGCTTCATGGAAGTTTCCGCGCGTTACGGTTTCACCACCGCGGTACTCGCCGCGACCGGCGGCTATTTATGGTCCGACGCCGCGGTCGCGCAGACCGCCGCGGATGAAGACGACCGCGCGCGCAAGGCCAAACATCGCATGATCCTCGCCACGGAATACAAACTGGGCTCCTTCGTGAGCTACCCCATCATGCAGGAAGCTTTCAAGGACAACGCGCAGAACCTGAGCAAAGGCGCGCTTTACGTGAAGCTCTTCCCCGCCGGGCAACTCGGCGTCGGCGGCTCGCTCGCGCAGAAGGTGCAGGGCGGCACGGTCAACGCCGGCGGGCTGTCGCTGTCGAATTTCTCGTCCTACGCGCCGGCGGTGGACCTGATCAATATTCCATTCTGGTGCGGGGAAAATCAGCGCTACGCGAACCTCGTTACCTCCAAAGCGTGGGCCGACGAGATCACGCCGAAAGTCAACGCCAAGAACTACAAGCCGCTTTTCTACTACACGGTCGATCCGCGCACGGTCGCCGTGCGCAAGGGTTTCGGCAGGATCGTGCGCTCGCCCGACGACATGAAAGGCGTCAAGATGCGCATTCCGCCGTCCAAGCTGCTCGGGCGCTTTTACCAGTTGGCCGGCGCCAATCCGACCATCGTCGCCTGGGGCGAGACGCCGACCGCATTGAAGCAGGGTGTCGCCGACGCGCTCGACCCGGCGATCGGCGCGCTGTACACGTTCGGCTTCATCGACATCCTCGAATCCATCACGACGGTCGAGTCGGTGCCGGATGCGCAGATGTTCGCCTGCAATCTGCCGTGGTTCAACGGTCTGCCGAAGGACATGCAGCGCAAGTTCGAGGAAGCCGCGGAACTCACCCAGGCGCAATCATTTGCCCAGATCATCAAAGCGCGCGATCTGTCGGTGCAGGAGTTCACCAAGGTCGGGTGCAAGTTCTATGCCCCCACGGCCGATGAAAAAAAACGCTGGGCCGACGCCTGCGGCGAACAGCGCAGGGAGTGGGACGACATCAAGAAGGAACTCGCCGGCTCGCTGGATACTTTCGAAAAGCTCAAGAAAGCCGCCAACACGAAGGGCAAGATTACAGTGGCAAGCTAGCGTGAATCGCAGGAACGTAGCCGGGCGGGAGGACAGCGCATTCCGCGTTCTGTCGTCCCGAAAAATCCATCCCCGGATTGAACGGCGCTTACTTAAGGGTTGCGCGTGACGTCTGCCCGAGCATTCTTGCCCCCATCCTGTCCTTCCCCCGCTGTCGCAGGGGAAGGGACCGTGGGAAAAAGCTCCGTAATTTGGCTCCCTCCCTTGCGCATAAAATGCGCGGGGGAGGGCGGGGGTGGGGGCAACGGCTTAAGTAAGCGCCATTCATCCCCGGATTTCATGTCGTTCATCCGGGCTGCGCGTGTTGCGGGCGGCGCCGGAACCTGACCATGGGTAACGTGCTGAAACGTCTCGACGCCGACGCCGAGCGCTACCTGATGCTCGTGTTTTATTGCACGGTCGTGTTCGTCATCGTCAACGAGGTGGTGCGCCGCTTCGTGCTCCAGTATTCGAGCCTGTGGGGCGAAGAAGTGGCGCGCTACGCGTTCATTTACCTGGGCTGGGTGGGTGCCGCGCAGGCGGTGAAGGAACGCGCGCATATCCGGTTCGATACGGTGCTGCAAATGCTGCCGCAACGCTGGCATGGCTACATCTACATTTTCGCCGATGGGGTCACGCTGATTTTTGCGGGCATCGCAATCTACTGGTCGGCGCACACAATTTCGACGGTGGTCGAGTTTGGCGCGGCGGCGCCCGCCCTGCGCATCAGCAAGGCCTGGTTCGCCTGCGCGGTGCCGCTCGGCTTCACGCTGATGATCTGGCGCCTGCTGCAATCGATCCGGCGCGACGTGCGGGACATCCGTGCCGGACGCGAGGCGTTCAAAGGCGCCTTGCTGTTCGACTGACGCGGCAACCACCATGACTCGCTCTGAACGCCGCGGTTCCCCGCGCGTCACGCGGCAGTTTGCGCCGCGCTAACGCCATGGCGGCCACCCTTGTCGTTGTGTTCATGCTGGTGCTGCTGGCGCTGTCGGTGCCGTTCTGGGTGGTGCTCGGCAGCGGCACGGTTGCGCTGCTGATGACCACCGATGCGCTGCCGTTGTCGTTGCTGGGCGAAGCGCTGTTCGACAACGTCGACTCGTTCGCGCTCATCGCGATTCCGCTGTTCGTATTGACGGGCGACGTGATGGTGCGCTCGAAGCTCGCTTACAAGCTGCTTGACTTCGCGGAAGCTACCGCGGGCAGCCTGCGCTCGGGGCTGGGGACATCGACCGTCATGGGCTGCGGCTTTTTCGCGTGTATCTCCGGCTCGGATGCCGCCGATGCGGCGGCGATCGGCCGCATCACGATGGGCCGGCTGGTCGAACGCGGTTATCCGCTGCCGTACGCGTGCGCGCTGGTGGCGGCGGGCGCCTGCACCGGCATCCTGATTCCGCCGTCGATCGCCTACATCATCATCGGCCTCGTGCTCGGCATTTCCTCGGCGACGCTCTTTCTCGCCGCGTTCATTCCCGGCGTGGTCGTGCTGGCATCGATCATGCTCACCA
>JAYWDM010000502.1:0-3669 GCA_043779885.1 Betaproteobacteria bacterium
CAAATCGGACATCAGAATTTTCTCAATACAATGAAATCGGCGAGTTGACGCAACCGCAGCGCGCGTTCGCCAAATGCGCCGAGCGCCGCCAGTGCGTCGCGGTGCAACTCCGCCGCCAGGTTTTTCGACTCCGCGACGCCCAATACGCTGACATAGGTCGGCTTGTTCTGCTGCTCGTCCTTGCCGGCGGTTTTGCCGAGTGTCGCGGTAGTCGCCTCGGTGTCGAGCACGTCGTCGACCACCTGAAACGCGAGCCCGATGCATTTCGCGAAATGATCGAGCTTGGCAAGTTCCTGCTCTGCAAGCGCGGCTCCGCACCGCGCACCCAGCAGTGTCGCCGCGCGTATCAGCGCGCCGGTCTTATGGATATGCATGAACTCCAGTTCCGGCAGCGTAAGGCTTGCGCCGACCGCCGCAAGATCGATGGCCTGCCCGCCCGCCATACCGCGCGAACCGGCCGCGGCGGCGAGCAGCTTCACCATCTCGAGTTGAATCGCCGCATCGTCGGTCAGCCGGTACTCTGACACCAGGTGAAACGCGACGCTCTGCAGCGCGTCGCCTACCAGCAGCGCGGTTGCCTCATCGAACTGCACATGGCAGGTCGGCTTGCCGCGTCGAAGCACGTCATCGTCCATGCAGGGCAAATCATCATGCACCAGGGAATACGCGTGTATCAGTTCGACGGCGGCGGCCACAATCTCAACGCGACCAGGGTCGGCGCCGGTCACTTCGGCGGCCGCGAACGCGAGCAGAGGCCTGACGCGCTTGCCTGCGCCAAGAACGGCATAGCGCATCGCCTGATGCAATCGCCGGGGCGCGACCTCCGAACTGGGCAACACCGCCTGCATCCGCGCCTCGATGCGTTGCTGGTGCTCTGCCGCCCAGTGCTGGAAATCAGTACTTACCGTCATATCGTGACATAAACAATTGATCTCACTCGCAATCAACATCGTATTTTGACGCCACCCAACATCGCCTGCGGACTATTTCGCGTCGCTGCGCAGGGTACTGCCCGAACGGCGAATGGTAGCCTTTTATGACGGGATCGCGCCACCGGGATGGCCGTGCCCGTTCGCCTCTGAACTCGCGCGCGCGAAGTATACAGTTCGCGTTACCCGTCCGCCTCAATCCTGCAATCCACTCCCTGGAGAACCGGCGTGAATAGGTCCTGAATGCCCGCCAATCCGACCCTGTCCCGCCCGCAAAGATTGCAATCTCCCGCGCGGCAACCCGTTTGATGGGCACGCGGCCCGCAAATGGATATAGTACCCGTCTCAATCAGGGTAAGAGAGACCAGGCATGAGCATCACCCGGTGGTTCGGCAACTACGCAAAGCGTGTGACGCGTCACATTTGTATCTGCTGCCTGATCTCGTTTTCAATATGCTCCCATGCACAGGGACTGAACCCGGAGAGTTTTGCCGGCCGCTGGTTCTGGTACGAGCCTTCACATGACCAGTACGTGACGACGGAATTTTACAACTCCCCCGACTTTACCGCACCGATGACCCGCATTGCGCGCAAGACGCGTATTTACGTATTGAAAGCGAACAAGAGCTGGTTCGTAATCCGCTTCGCCCTGGCGCCCGGCGCCATTTCGCAGGTGTTCGTACCGGCCGGAATGTTCATGTCGCGGCTATACCGGGAAGGCGGCACCGGTGCCTCCAAGGCTGCGTTCATGCGCGCGTCGCTCTTCGAAGTCGATCCGGACACTCTCAAGGGAAAGTTCGAAAGCAAGGACGAGGAATCGACTCCCGCACTGACGCCAAAGCCATCCTCGAAGCTCAAACCATGGCAGAAGTACAAGGAAAACTGGGGCGGCATTACGCCCCCGCCGAAGAAGAACAAGTATCTGTTGCTGGATGATATCAAACAGCCGGAACAGCCGGACCCCGCGCAATGAGCATGTTCTCGCCTGCGTGTGCATCGTCCCGGAATCAGGCGCGAACGCCCGGCCGCAACTGCCGGCATGCGTCATTCAGGTCCCCGCCCATGATCGATCCGCTTTGCGCCTGTAGTCGGGCACGGTCTGTCGCCTGATCCGGATGCTCCGTCCGCTTCGCCGCTATCTGCCTGCAGATCGTTACCGGGGCCGCGGTGTACCGGCGTGATGTGATTCACCGCTCGAGAATTACGCGTCACTATCTTCAGCGCCATCGGCGAAATTCTTGAGCTCCCCGCCTTCGAGGATCCTGACCTGCTGTTGCGCATCCGCTAACTGCCCCTGACAGAGCCTGAGAAGTTCCGCTCCCCGCTTGTACGCGGCAAGAGACTGCTCAAGCGTAAGCTGCCCGTCCTCCATGCGCGCGACGATGGCTTCAAGCTCGGCCAGCGCGCTTTCGAATGCCGGGTGCTGTTCTGATTTGGCTGACTTGGGCATGTGTGGACCATCTTGCTGGACAGGATGCGCAAACATAGCGCAATCGGGCGCGCGCGGTCAACGCAAGTTGTAAGGAAACGGGCAGCATCGCGACTCATCGTCAGCATGACCTTTACGCCGCGCCCATGAACCCGGTGTCCGGTCGACGCGGTCCCCGGCGGAAGCGCCCCGCGGACATATGGGTAGTGACAGACGAGTGCAAATTCCTCACAATGAGCCACTGCGGACCCCGAAAATACTGCACCTTAACGCGTGGACCCGGCGTCTGATTGCCGGCCGCACTCAAACGCCGGAGAACTGATCATGCACGCCACGCTGCCACTCGTCCAGGACTCGGATTTTCCCGCGCTTGAGCGCAGGCGGCTCGAAACACTGCAGGTCAACCTCGGTTACAAGTGCAACCAGTCGTGCGTGCATTGCCACGTCAATGCCGGACCCCATCGCACGGAAATGATGTCGCGCGAAACGATCGACGACGTGCTGGCGTTTGCGCAAGCCGCGCATATCATGAAACTCGATCTGACCGGTGGCGCGCCCGAACTCAATCCGCACTTTCGCGATCTCGTCCGCGCCGCGCGCGATCTCGACGTGAACGTCATGGATCGCTGCAACCTGACGATACTCGAGCAGCCAGGGCAGGACGATCTTGCCCGGTTTCTCGCCGGGCACCAGGTCACGGTTGTGGCGTCACTGCCGTGCTACCTCGAAGAGAACGTCGACCGGCAGCGCGGCAAGGGGGTCTTCGACAGCAGCATCCGTGCGCTGCAGCTGCTCAATAGCCTTGGCTACGGGCAGCCGGGCAGCGGGCTCGAACTTGCGCTGGTCTATAACCCCCAGGGGGCCGTCCTGCCCCCGGCGCAGCAACAGCTCGAACTCGATTATCGCGGCCGCCTGGGCGCGCGTTACGGCATCAATTTCAATCAACTTTACGTAATAACCAATATGCCGATCCAGCGTTTCGGCAGCGTGCTGATTTCTAAAGGCCAGTTCGGGCAGTATATGGACCTGCTGAAAAATGCGTATCAACCGGCGAACCTCGACGGCGTGATGTGCCGCAATCTGATCAGCGTCGATTGGCGCGGCTACGTTTACGACTGCGACTTCAATCAGATGCTGGGTCTGCCGCTCGCGCACAAGGGACGTTCGCGCACTCACCTGCGCGATTTGACCGGCGTTGATCTCGATCACAACCCCATCGCCGTTGCGGACCATTGCTACGGCTGCACCGCGGGCCAGGGTTCAAGCTGCGGCGGCGCGCTCGGAACCTGACGCCAGGCCGTGGCGAGCCGC
>JAYWDM010000503.1:0-3666 GCA_043779885.1 Betaproteobacteria bacterium
TGATAGAGCACGCGCGTCGCATTGGGCGCAAGCGTGATTCCCGCGCCCAGATCGACGAGTTGCGCCGAGCGTTCGTACACCGTCACCGTAAAGCCCGCCTGAATCATGGCCAAAGCAGTGGCGAGTCCGCCGATACCGCCGCCAACGATGGCGACGTTCATGTTTTGCGGTCGAACGGGCGGGCGATGTTAGGCACTCTTACTCCTGTGGAATCTTGGCGTCCCGAACCACCTTCGCCCACCTCGCCGTGTCGTCACGGATCATTTGCGCGAGTTGCTGCGGCGTCCCGGTTGACGGGTCGGCGCCGGCACTCGCCAGCCGCTCGCGTAATTCGGGATGTTGCGCGGCCTTGATGGTTTCAGCATTGAGCCGCGCGATGATGTCGGGTGGCGTGGCTGCCGGCGCCAACAGGGCTTCCCACAGGGAAACATCCACGCCGGGAAAACCGGCTTCCGCCATCGACGGCACCTCCGGCAACGCGGGATGCCGTCCGCTGCCGGTGACCGCCAGAGCGCGCAGACGGCCGCTTTTTACGAATGGCGTGGAGACTGCGAGATTGTTGAACATCAGGGGAATCTGCCCCGCGATCAAATCGTTGGTGGCGGGGCCGACACCCTTGTAGGGCACGTGAGTCATTTGCGCGCCGGTGACGAGGCGAAACAATTCCGCCGACATGTGCGCCGACGAGCCGACGCCCGAGGATCCATAGTTGATGCTGCCGGGCTTGGCCTTCGCCAGCGCGACCAGTTCCTTCACCGAGTGCACCGGCAGCGAGGGATTTACTACCAGCACGTTGCGTTGAACCGCCACCAGGCTGACAGGTGCTAAATCGCGCTGCACGTCAAATGCCATCCGGCGATAAATGTTCGGATTGATGGTGAGATTGGAACTCGAGGTCACCACCAGCGTATAGCCGTCCGGGGCGGCGTTGGCAACAGCCTCCGTGCCGACATTGCCGTTGGCGCCGCCGCGGTTGTCGACGATGAAGGGTTGGCCCAGGCTGTCGCCGAGCGCTTTCGCGTAGACGCGACCGATGAGATCGAGACTGCCGCCGGCGGGGTAGGGAACGATCACGCGCACCGGCCGGGACGGATATTGCGCATCTGCCGGCGCGGCCGCAATCATGCTGCCCGCGATGGCCAACAGCGCGCAGCCGATCGCGGCGGTGAGTTTGTGCATGGGGGATTTTGCTCGTGAAAAATAAGGTTGCTTATTTTATCCCGGGTGGCAGACCCGGGGCTGGTCACTTTTCCTGCGCGGCCAGGAAAAGTAACCAAAAGGAGGCCGCCCCTGGCGAGCCGCGCCTGCGCGTCCCCTGTGTTACTCGACGAGTTCGGGGTCTGTGGAACTCGCTCGAAGAATGAGAAAGCACATAAGGGTTGCGAGCTCAGACAGGTCCTCGACCACGGCGCCGAACTCGCCTGTGTTACTCGGCGGCTCACAAGGGGGCCCAATGACGCGCGGAGTCGTGAATTGATATTCAGGTTCGATTGTTGATCAGAAAAAACAAGATTTGAATTCAAAATCCGACTAACCCAACATTGCTCGCATCGCTCCGCCGCTTGCTTTTAGGACCCCTTGTGAGGCGCCGGGCAGTCGCAGGCAAGGATGGGGGTGCAGCTGTGACTCGTTAGCCGCAGGCCCGTTTGCGGGAACAGCTGCTTGAGCCCGGAATCGACGCCGCTATCGATGCCTTCGAACTCGTCGCACACGCGTCCATACCCGATTGCGGATATGTCATATCTGACATATACTGTGCGTGATGACAAAAGCGGACAAACCGCTGGTGTGGCTTAAAGGCGAGATCAAGACGCCACCGTTTTCTGCGCCGGCACGGGTCGAGGCCGGGGTTTTGCTGAGACGGCTTCAGCGCGGCGAAAAAATCTTGCTGCCGCATTCGCGGCCGATGCCTGCAATCGGCAAAGGGTGTCACGAACTGCGAATTCAGGATGAAGGCCGGACTTGGCGTATCGTGTATCACATCGACGCTGAGGCGATAGTCATCCTGGAAGTCTTCCCGAAGACGACGCAGACGACACCCAAAACCATAATGGCAACTTGCAGGAACAGGCTGGAACTTTACAAATCGATCTAATTCGAACCGGAGAAACCATGAGCAGCAGCAAACTCAAGCGACTCAAAGCGGCTGGCTGGAAGGTTGGAACAACGCGGGAGTTTCTCGGCCTTCAGGAACAGGAATCCGCATTGGTCGAGGTCAAGCTTTCGTTGATTGACGCATTGAAGAAATCCCGCCAGAAGCGGCGCCTGTCCCAGGTCGACCTCGCGCAACGCATGGGATCGAGCCAGTCGCGGATCGCCAAGATAGAAGCCGGGGATGCGTCGGTTTCCCTCGACCTGATAGTGCGCGCCTTGATTGCTGCAGGCGCCACGCAACAAGTCATCCGGAAAGCCATCACTTCCCGCGTGCTGCTGGCCGCGTGATGCCTTTTTCTCTTCCTCCCCTTCAAGGGGAGGACCGGAGGTGGGGATGGGTCTCTCCTGACATTCCCAGGGGTTGGTTACTCTTTTTTCTAACCTGTCATTCCCGCGCACGCCGGAATCCAGGGTCGCCGGGGGCAGCCCGGCAGCTGGCTACTTTCTTTTGCGCGGCCAAAAGAAAGCAACCGAAGGGGAGCGCTCCGGACTCGGCGGGCACAGCCGGGGCGGGTAGGAGCGCCGTGCGGCGCATGCAAACAAAACTTGAGTCCGCAGCATCTGCTTGCGTCGCGAAATTCAAGGCAGAACGTATTCCGCCGTCGCCCCGGTGAGCCGCGCCTGGCGGCGTGTCCCTGTGTTACTCGACGAACCAGGCGGCTGTGGAACTCGCCCTCGATATGAGAAAACACATATGAACGTGCGAGATCTCAGACAGTCCTCGCCGAATTCCCTGGTCCGCCTGTGTTACTCGGCGGCTCACAAGGGGTCCCAGGAATAGACAGTGTCGCAACAGGAACCAGCGGTAAGGTGAAGTACCTCTCATCGCCGGAAGCGACGGTGGTTTATAAGGCGATAGGGATGCTGGCTAATTGATTTTCGCCGGTGGCAGATTGGGAGACATGCCCATTGTAAAGCGTAGCGTTACATGCTACGATCATTCATGATCAAGAGCTTCCGGCACAAGGGGCTGCAGCGATTTTTCGAGAAAGGGTCGAAGGCCGGGATTCAGGCTCAGCATGAACGACGCTTGCGATTGATGTTGTCCCGTTTGGACGATGCAACGGCAGCGGCAGCGGCAGACATGGACGCGCCAGGTTGGAAGCTGCACTCGCTCAAAGGCGACCTCAAAGGCCAGTGGGCCATAGGGGTCGACGGAAACTGGCGTTTGACTTTTGCGTTTGAAGGCAATGACGCGATTCTGGTGAACTATCAGGACTATCATTAGGAGTAATAATGGCACGCATGCATAACCCTCCGCATCCGGGCGAGGTGTTTCGGGAATTTCTGCCGGAGCGGATGACGATCGAAGATGTTGCGCGGCGACTCGGCGTGTCGCGCGTTCAGTTGTCGCGCGTTCTGAATGGCCGCTCGGCAATTTCGGCAGATATGGCCATCCGCATTGGCTTGCTGACCCGCACGACGCCGGAATCGTGGCTCGCGGGACAATCCAAATGGGATTTGTGGCAGGCGTCGCAAAAGCCGCGTCCCGCCGTCGCGCCGTTCCGCCGC
>JAYWDM010000504.1:0-3660 GCA_043779885.1 Betaproteobacteria bacterium
AGGGAGCGGCATGAACACGTGCATATTCGCCGGACCGACACTTGCGTCACCGCACGACGTGAGGGTGCTCGACGCGACGTGGCTGCCGCCCGCGAAGCACGGCGACGTATACCGCGCCGTATCACTGCTGCGGCCGCGCGCCATCGGGATCGTGGACGGCTATTTCCAGTGGGCGCCTTCGGTATGGCACAAGGAAATTCTGTGGGCCATTCAGCAGGGCGTGCACGTGTTCGGCGCGGCGAGCATGGGTGCGCTGCGGGCGGCGGAGCTTGCCCCTTTCGGCATGCGCGGGGTGGGGCTCATATTCGAAGCGTACCGCGACGGCGTGCTCACCCGTTGCGGGAACGAGCCTTTCGAGGACGACGATGAAGTCGCGGTGGTTCACGGCCCGCCCGAGAGCGGGTACATCGCGGCGTCCGAGGCGATGGTCAACATGCGCTGCACACTTGCCGACGCGCAAACCGCTGGAATGATATCCGCCGCGACGCGCGCGCGGCTTGTCGCCATCGCGAAGGCGCTGTTCTTTCCCGAGCGCAGCTATGAACTGCTGTTCGAGCGGGCGCGTGCGGACGCTCTTCCCGAGGCCGAACTCGCGGCGCTTCACACCTGGTTGCCGGCGGGACGCGTCAATCAGAAGCGCGCGGACGCGCTCGCCATGCTCGAAGCAATGCGGAATTTTCTGGCGGCGGACCCGGCCCCGGCGCGCGCAGACTTTTCGTTCGAACACACCACCCTGTGGGAGCGAGCCGTGACGGAGTTGCTGCCGGCCGCGGCGCACGACGCAGAGGAGTCGTGCGCGCTCGATGAACTGCGTCTGGACGGCGCGCGGTTCGATGCGCTGCGGCAACAAGTGGTGCACGCGCTGCTGGGGTGGCCCGACGACAGCGCAACTTCGGCGCAAACGTCCGGCGAGCGGCATGCGGCGGAGCAGCGGCTGCAGGAACTGGAGAGACACGCGGCGCAGCGCCGGACGCGCGATGAGATTCCGAACGTGCTCGTCGAACGGCAAATGCTCGCGCGGATTCGCGAGTCGGGGGAGTACGCGACGCTGCTGGCGCGCGCACAGGACAAGCACGCCCGGCTCGCCGCGCGGATCGATCTGCCGGACGCGGAAGATTTTTCGGAGTTGCAACTGCTCCAACTTAGGGATTGGTACTTCACGCAGGTATTGCGGCAGGACATGCCCGATGACATCGGGCAGTATGTCCGTGCACGGGGCAACGGCGATCTGGCGGGCTTTCATCGCGCGATTTTCGCCGAGCACGTCTACCGGCAGATGTCGAGTGACGGCGTCGCGGCGGACGATCGCGCGCCGGCGGGCGCGCGGGAGGAAGGGGGGATACGATGACCGGGACCACGCAATACGCACACGGGCGTTACCGGGACAAAGGAACGCGCTTTCGGCTCTACCCGCAGTCGCCGGTGCTCAAGTCCATACACGGGCCCGAAACCGTGTGGATCGCGCATCCGCCCGGATCTATCGGACCGGGCCCCTCGGATAATCGCATGTACGTGGTCGATGCAATCGGCAAAGATAGTCACTACGATTATCCGTTCCTGCCGCCTTGGCGTGGCCCCCACAGTCCGCCGGTGCAGCCAGGACCCGGCGGCCATTTCGACCACCTTGCCGATTCGTGGAGCCGCGAGTTCATGGCGGCCCACATGTACGGGACCGTGCGCTTCGTGCTCGACGTCTGGGAAAAATACTTCGGCGGTCCCCTGCCGTGGCACTTTGAGGAAGACCAGCCGCGGCTCGAGCTCGTACCGCTCGTCGAGTGGAACAACGCCCATTCGGGCTACGGATTCATCGAAACCGGCTACGCGCGCCCCGGCGAACCCGACCCGCAGCCGTTCTGCCTCAATTTCGACGTGCTTGCCCACGAACTCGGCCACGCATTCATCTACGAACTGCTCGAGACACCGCCCGCGGACCGGATAAGCGCCGAGTATCTCGCTTTCCACGAGTCGGCGTCCGATTGCGTAGCCATGATCGCGGTTCTGCACTTTGATTCGGTGGTGGACCGGCTGCTCGCGGTCACCCGCGGCAACATCTATCTCCCGAACGAACTGAATCGCATCGGCGAGTTGTCCGAGACCGAGCAGATCCGGCTCGCTAGCACGACGCTCACCCTCGCGGACGTCCCGGATTTACACACACCGGCGGCCCAGCTCTCGCAGCCGGAGCGCCATGCGATGAGCCTTCCGCTGACCGGCGCCGTGTTCGACATGCTCGTGGACGTATTCCAAACCACCCTCGTCGAGGACGGGCTCATCAGCCGGGAGCTGGACCTGCTCTCCCGTCCGGAGTTACGCACGGCGGACGAATCCGCGGTCCAGGCGGCGTACGATCAGGCTTACGCCGGCCGACACGATGGTTTCAAGCGCGCCTTGCTCGATGCGCGGGATTACATGGGCAATTGCCTGGCAACGGCGTGGCAGGCGCTGTCCTGGGACGTTAGCTACGCAAAAGTCGCTGCCGAACTCCTTGCGGCGGACCAGCGACTCGCCAGCGGCGCGGGCCGGGAGATAATGCTCGAGAGTCTGCTCTGGCGGGGCATAGAGCTACCGTTCCGGGGCGGCCGGAGCACTTACCGGGAACGGATGGCAAAAGCGAGGGCGAGGCGATGGTGACACCGTCATAAATTTTCCGTGGACAGCGGCCGCGGATGGGAATAGCATAATGTGCACAAAGTCACATAAGGGGAGTGGCGATGACGTATCCAAATGTCGATCCCGGGTTCGAAACCTTCTTCGAGCCGACTCGAATCTGGCTGTTCGGGAAAGAATTCAAGAGCCTCGAATACAAACGCAATTCCATGGGTTCCGATCCTGGAACCAAACCCCCTGCCCCCGATTCAACACACGCGAACGAATTCGCGGACTACAGAGCGACTGCGCTTGCAGATGATGCTGGACTCCTTAACCAGCACCGCATGCCGCCACGGCGCGTCGAACGGGCGCTGCGTCGGCAGCGCTACGAGTACGACGCGTCGAATAACGAGACCGCTTATCCGCCGATATTCGCGCGGATTTACAGCTTCTCCTTCGAGGGGCATTACTACAATCTGCCCCGGCCGCTGTTGTTTCTGGTTTCCTCCAAACCCACGCCTGTGCAAGACGTTATCGATGGATCGGTCAGCACAAATGCGATAGGGGCCATCACCTTTAAAACCAAGTTCGTTGGCATTGAGGCGAGAGACTGGCATTTTTCGACGGATATCATGGGGTGGGCGGTGGATAAAAGGGACATCGCGCTGTGTCTCGACGTCGAGATCGCACCCTATCAGGAGGTCCTTCTCGACTCCATGGTCGCGTTCGAAGAAGAAATGGCCTCGCGCGGTTCGGCGGCATCGCGCGGTTCGGCAGCATCGCGCGGCTCTGCGGCATCGCGCGGATCCGCGGCATCGCGCGGTTCGGCGTCTTTCCGCGGCTCAATTGTCGGCCCGCATCAGGATCGCTAGCGCACGCTCACGCCGCGAGTGCGCCCCGCCGCTGCATACTGCGTCTTTGTCCGTTTGGTGTGCGGTCGGTAACGCGGGCGACCCGCGCGATTCATTCAACGGTCGCGCCTGAGTCCTTCACGACCGTCGCCCAGCGCGCGACTTCCGCCTTCTGGAACGCCGCAAACTCCTCCCGCGTCGTCGGTGCAGGCTCGATACC
>JAYWDM010000505.1:0-3658 GCA_043779885.1 Betaproteobacteria bacterium
TTCGGCAGCGGCCGCAAGACTTCCGTCGCGCAGGCGGTGCTCGTCAACAGCACCGCCGGACACGCATTCGAACTCGATGACATTCATAAAGAATCGATCGTGCACCCCGGGTCGCTGGCGACGCCCGTTGCGCTGGCATTTGCGGAGGCCGCCGGCGGCGCGTCGGGGCGCGACGTGATTACCGGGATGGTGGCGGGCTACGAAGTCGGCACGCGCGTGGGCAATGCGGCGACGATGAGTTTGTTCCTGCGCGGATTTCATCCGCAGGGAACCTCCGGCGCGTTCGTCGCGGCGGCCACCGCGGGACGCATGCTCGATCTCGACGCTACCCGCATGCAGCACGCGCTGGGCATCGTGGGCTCGCAGGCCGGCGGGCTGATGGCCGCGCAGGAAGGCGCGATGGTGAAGCGCTTTCATTGCGGCCGCGCGGCGCAAAGCGGCGTTTACTCCGCGCTGCTCGCGAGACGCGGCTTCACCGGCATCATGGATGTGCTGGAAGCGCCGTACGGCGGCTTTTTGAGTTCGCTGTCCGATAAGCCGAATCCGCAACGCCTGACCGCGGGGCTCGGTACCGTGTGGGAGACCGTCAACGTCGGCTACAAGCCGCATGCGAGCGTCACGAGCATACATACGGCGCTCGATGCACTCGCCGCCATCATGCATGAAAATCAACTCACGGCCGATGCCATCGCGAGCGTGGACGCGGGGCTGAGCCACATGACCCATGTGCACTGCGCCTGGGAATATAAAGCGCAGGGCGTGACGGCGGCGCAGATGAATCTTTATTACGGGCTGGCAGTGATCGCGCTCGACGGCATGGCGTTTGTCGACCAGTATCGCGAAGACCGGCTGCGCGATCCGAAGATTCTGGAGTTCATCCAGCGCATCAGCGCCTGCGTCGACCCTGCGATCGAGGCCATGGGCGCCGCTTTCAGGCACGCCGCGCGCGTGACCGTCACGACGCGCGACGGGCGCACTTTCAACCGCGAGTTTCTGCATCGCCGCGGGAGCCCTGAAAACCCGCTCTCGCCGGCGGATATCGAATACAAATTCCGCCATGTCGCGCGCGCGTGCCTGTCGCCGCAGAACGTCGACAAGGTGATGCAGCTCGTGGCCAGGCTCGACACGCTTGACAGCAGCAGCGAGCTCATCGCGATTCTCGCCGCGCCGACGGCGTCCTGACCTCCTTTTTTAACCTCGCACGACTTGCGGATCATCATGGCCAATACCATTGCGACTCAACTGGCGCAACACTTTCACAAACTCGATTACCGGCAGCTTCCCGACGCATCGAGGTCGGCAGTCAAGCGGCTGCTGCTCGACTATCTGGGCGTCGCCATCGCCGGCAGCCAGACCGAGAGCGGACACGCCGCGCGCATGTTCGCGCAGTCGGCGGGGGTCAAGGCCGAGGCGGCGTTGATCGGCGACCCGGTGCGCGTGCCCGCCGCGCAGGCGGCGTTTGCGAACGCCATCTCCTCACACAGCATCGAACTCGACGACATTGACGTGCTCGCGTTGTTTCATTTCAGTCCGCCGGTATTTTCGGCGGCGCTGGCGGCCGCGGAACAGCACAGCGCCAGCGGCAAACAGCTGCTCGTTGCGCTTGCCGCGGGGTGCGAAATGATGGAGCGCGTCAGCCGGGCGGCGAATTCGTCGCTGAGAAATCGCGGCTTTCACACGACACCCACGTGCGGCGTGTTTGGCGCGACGGTCGCGGCCGGCAAGTTGTACCGGCTCACGCCGGCAAAACTCACGTCGGCATTCGGTCTCGCCGGGGCGCAGGCCTCCGGACTGATGGAGATGTACGGCCCCTCGATGCAGAAGCGGTTTAATCCCGGCCCCGCGGCGCGCAATGGCGTGACTTCCGCGGCGATGGCGCAGTTCGGATTCACCGGCGCGGATACGATATTCGAAGGCGAGCGCGGTTTCCTGCGCGCGTTCACGGACAAATCCGATCCGTCGCAACTCACCGCCGGGCTCGATGAGCCGTATCACCTCGACATCGAGTTCAAACCGTATTCGTGCGCGCGACCCATACACAACGCGATCGATTGCGCGCTGCAAATCCGGCAGCGTGACAAACCCGCGCTCGGCGAGATCAAGCATATCGTGATGGCGCGGCATCCCGACTGGGCGCATTATCATCAGAATAAGACGCCGCAGACGTACCACGAAGCGCAGGTGAGCCTGCCGTATTCCGTTGCCGTTGCATTGAAGGAAGGCCAGGCGCTGCTCAAGCAATACAGCGACCGCAAGCTGAAAGACCCGGTGTTGCGCCGGATTACCGCCCTCACCGACATTACCGTCGACGCGTCGCTGCCGCGCGGCGTGTCGTGCAAAATGACGCTGACGATGAACGATGGGCGCAAGTTCGCGGCGCAGGTCGATTATCCGAAGGGCTCGATTCGCAATGCGATGTCGGATGCGGAGTTGCGCGTCAAGTTCGACAGCCTGACGGCGCCGGTGATCGGCGAGCCGCAGGCGGCGCAACTGGCGGAGCTCGTCGACGGCGTTGAGAATGTCAGCGATGTCGGCAAGCTGATGCGTCTGACCGCCAGGCCGAAGCGCGCCGCGCATGGCAGGAAGAAGCAGGCTGCCGCCCGCTAGACACGGAAAGGATCAGCGATGAATTGGCCGGCTTACGAAGTATTCGCAATCAAATATGCCGAGCGCGGCGGGCGCCGGCCGGAGCATTTCATCGGCGGCGATCCGCACGACGGCGCCATGCCGATGGATTACTTCATCTGGCTCATACGCAACGAAGAGCGCCTGATCGTGGTAGATACCGGATTCGACGCGGCAGTGGCGGCCAAGCGCAAGCGCACGCTCGTGCGCGAACCGCATGAAGGGCTCGCGCTGCTCGGCGTGCAGGCCGCGGACGTGCGCGAGATCGTCATCACGCACATGCACAACGATCACGTCGGCACGTTTTTCGATTTTCCCAACGCAAAATTCCATTTGCAGGACGAAGAAATGGAGTTCGTCACCGGCCGCCACATGCGTCAATCGTTCTTCAGCCGGCCGTACGAAGTTGATCACGTCGTCGGCATGGTGCGCAAAGTATTCGAAAATCGCGTGATATTTCACCGCGGCGACGCGGAAATAGCACCGGGCGTCAGCGTGCATCACATCGGCGGGCACACCAAGGGCCTGCAATCGGTGCGCGTGCATACCCGCCGCGGCTGGGTCGTGCTCGCCTCGGACGCAAGCCACTATTACGAGCATATGGAGCAGGAGCGCTGTTTTCCGCTCGTGTATGACGTCGGTGAAATGATCGAAGGTTATGCGACGCTGCGCCGCCTCGCCGCTTCGCCGAAACACATCATTCCGGGCCATGACCCGCTGGTCTTGCAACGCTATCCGGCGGTTTCACCCGAGCTCAAAGGCATCGCCGTGCGGCTTGATGTCGATCCGGTGGAATAACGCGGGAGCGCATGGCAAGTTGACGACGGCGCCGGCGCGCCGGATTGCATCCCACGTCGCATGGTTCCGGCGGCGGGATGTCTCTGCTATAATTCGCGTCCGCAAGCGCCCGTAGCTCATCTGGATAGAGTACTTGGCTACGAACCAAGGGGTAGGGAGTTCGAATCTCTCCGGGCGCGCCACTCTGGTACGAAGCTGGGCACCGTGCCCAGCTTCCCTTCTTTCGATAGCGAGA
>JAYWDM010000506.1:0-3656 GCA_043779885.1 Betaproteobacteria bacterium
CCCACCCAGAGCGCGCCCGGCTTGGTGCGGTCGTCCACGAAAACGCGGCGGATGTTGGTGGGGCGCGGCAGGGGATATTCCACAAATTCACCGCTGGCGATATCGAGCCGCGATACGCGGTCCGTCAGCATTGATCCGGCCCAGGCCTCGCCGTTTGCGCCCGCCATTGCGTCATAAGGCGCGCTCCACGGGGTTGGAACCTTGTATTCAGTGATGCGCTCGGTCTTTGGATCGAGCATGCCGATGGCGTTGCCCTGATATTCGGCAAACCACAGGCGGCCTTCGTGATCGACGCGGCCGCGCCGCGGGCGCGCGTGCGGAGTCGGCGTCAGGTAGATGGTCACGTCCTTGCTCCTGGCGTCGATTTTGACGATGTTGCCGGCCGCGAAGTCGAGCAGATAGGCGTTGTTCTGCGCGTCCGAGTGGATGCCGTAGGTGCCGATGCGCCGGCCGGTGCGCGGGTCCTTGAAGGCGCCCAGGTTCTCCATTTTGTTGGAGACGAGATCGAGCCGGTAGATGTTGCCGCCGTCGGAATTCTTGATCCACACCTTGTTGTCGCTGTGCGTGCCGGTGATCGCGAGATGGCCGAGCTGGCCGGCGTCGGTGTCCCATTCCCCGGGCGTTTGCCACATCTGGAATTTCTCGCTCTTGCGGTCGAACTTCGCAATCGCGCTCTGGTACATCACGCCGACCCACGGATTGTCGTCCCGGTCGAACTCAAGATCGAGCGTGCCTTCCGACCAGCCCGGCTTGACGACGGGGATGGCATATTGCGTCACCTTGCCGGTCCCGGGGTCCATCTTGCCGAGGAACATCTGGCCGAAATCGGAGTACCAGACGCTGCCCGCGCGATCGAGCACCACGTCGTGCGGCTGGATCAATGGATTCGGCAGGTCGTATTCCGTGAAGATTACGCGGGTCGACTTGCCGGTGAGCCGCGGCTCGGTCTTCAACGGGAACGCCGACACCGGCTGCTGGCTCAGGTTGACGCTGGCGAGCCATTCCGCGGTCTTCCGGGCGTCTGCGCCGCGCTCGATGTTGCGCGTCGCGGTGCCGGCGAGCCGCTGCGGCTTCAACGGCGTGCTGCCCGGGTAATAGGTGGCCATGCGCTGGAAAATCTGCAGGAAGCCGTCGGCGTCGTAGGTCGACTTCATGATGCGCTCGATGGTGTGGCAGCCGTTGCAGTTGAGCAGGAAGCGCTTTTGCTCGTCCGTGCCCGGCATGCTCATCATCCATTCGGCATTGGTCAGATGCGCGGAGAGATTTTTCACTTTTTTCAGCCGGATATCGGCCCTGGCTGCGCCGCCTGCGGCGATGTCCGCGGCCCGCGCGCCGTCGATTTCGTAGCCGGCGGCGCGCGCCTTGAGCGTGTAACGTCCGGGCTCGAGCCGCGCGGCCGGAAAACTGAAGCGGCCCTGTGCGTCCGTGACCACGCTGATGCTGATCGTTGAGGCGTCCTTCTTCGCGCTGACGACGACGCCTTCCATTACCCCCTCTTCAGCGGAGCTGACCTGGCCGGTCAGCGCCACGGCCGCCTGGGCGTACGCGGCCGTCGTAAATAAAACACAGCAAACAGTGATTGCGATGCGGCACAGTGCGGTATTCATCGGGTTCTCCTCTCCAGACGCCAGACTCATTGTGGTCGCTCTGAAGTTGTCTGTCCAACCCAACAATAACGAACCGGATCGGCGACGACGGGCGCTATTGCCTGGCGATTCCCGCCATTTTTGCAATGCGTTTCGATCTTGCGGTTTCCGCCTGCATGCGCGCGCGGAACTCGTCCGGTGTCGAGCCTATGGTGTCGATGCCGCTTTTCGCGAACCGCTCCACCATTTCCGGCAAACGCAGTACGCGGACCAACGCATCGTTCAGCGCCGCTACGATTGCCGGCGGCGTCGCGGCGGGAGCCGCAATGCCATACCAGCCGCTGACTTCGTAACCCGGTACGCCCGACTCGGCGATAGTCGGCAGGTCCGGCATCGCGCGGGAGCGCGTCGCTGAGCTTACCGCGAGTGCGCGCAGTTTATGCGCCTGCACGAAAGGGATCGATTCGAGCGGGGTGGCGAAGGTGAGTTGGATGTGTCCCGCCAGGAGTTCCGCCACCGCCTGTCCGGAGCCCTTGTAGGGCACGTGCACCAGATCCATTCGGGTGGCTGCCGCAAACTGCACCCACGCGAGATGGCTGGTCTGACCGGTGCCCGTTGTGCCGTACGCAAGGGCGCCGGGCTTGCCGCGCGCCAATGCAACCAGCTCCTGGACCGAGTTGACCCCGAGCGAAGGATGCGCGAGCAGCAAATAATATGTCGTCACCATTTCCGTGATGGGCGCGAAATCGCGCATGAGGTCGTACGGAAGCTTGCCGCGCGTAACGGCATGCCCGGTATGGCCGGCCGTAATCACGACGAGCGTGTGCCCGTCGGGCGGCGCCCTGGCGGCGAGTTCGAGCCCGATGACGCCGCTGGCACCGATCCGGTTGTCCACCACCACCGCCTGTCCCCATGACTCGGTGAGTTTCTGACCCAGCGTGCGCATCGTGATGTCCGCGCCGCCGCCCGGGGAGGTCGTCACGATTACGCGTACCGGCTTGGCCGGGAACGCTGGCGGTTCGGCAGCGGCATGGCACGGCGCTTGCGCAGCGAGCGCCGTGAGCAGCAGCAGGCGCGGCGGGTGTGCGCGACTCATCACGACTCGGGCTGGATGCCGGCCATCTTCACGACCTTCGCCCACTTGAGCAGTTCCTCGCGCAGGAACTTTGCAAATTCCGCGGGCGCGTAGCCGGCGGGCTCGAACCCGTCGCTCGCAAACCGTTCGCGGATTTCCGGCACGCGCATGATTTTCACGACTTCCCGGCTCAAGGTGTCGAGTATTTTCCGCGGCGTGCCCGCCGGCGCAAACAATCCGTACCAGCTGGCGGCATCGTAGCCCTTCAAGCCGGCTTCATCGAGCGTGGGCACGTTCGGCAGCGCTGAGCTGCGTTTCGAGGTGGTGACGGCGATCGCTTTCATGCGGCCGCTTCTGATCTGCGCCAGCGCCGCGGGTATGGACGAGAAGATCATGTTCACTTCACCGCCGAGCAGCCCGACAACGGAGGGCGCGCTGCCCTTGTACGGCACGTGGATCATCTGGATTCCGGTCATCGACTGCACGAGTTCCATCTCGAGGTGGGTGATGTTGCCGATGCCGCCCGATCCGTACGTGAGCTGCTTCGGTTTCGCCCTGGCCAGCGCAATGAGGTCCGCCACGCTGTTCACCGCGACCGTCGTATTCACGGCCAGCACCGAAGGCCCGATCGCCACCAGGCTGACCGGATCGAAATCCTTGCGGATATCGAACGGCAGATTCACGAACAGGCTGGGGATCGCAATGGTCGAATTGGACATGAGCAGCGTGTAGCCGTCCGGTGTCGCCCTGGCGACCAGGTTCGCGCCGATATTGCCGGCGGCGCCCGGCTTGTTGTCGACGACGATAGACTGACCGAGTGCGTCGGTCAGGTATTTGCCGACAGCGCGCGCCGACATGTCCACGCCGCCGCCCGCCTGGAAGCCGACGACGACGCGCAGCGACTTGGCCGGATAAGTCTGCGCGAGCGGCGCGCCCGGCACGGCGGCACACGTTGCGAGCGCGAGGCAGATCGTCAACGAATGATTTCCGGGCAT
>JAYWDM010000507.1:0-3654 GCA_043779885.1 Betaproteobacteria bacterium
GCGCCGGTATTGCACCGGCACTGATCGAAACCCTGACGCACGGCATCTCGCACACGCGGCTGGTCGAGCGCGCCCACGCCGAAACGCTGTGGGCGGAACGCAAGCGGCTGTTCTTCAAACCAGCCGGCGGCTATGGCAGCAAGGCCGTGTATCGCGGCGACAAACTCACGCGCCGTGTGTGGGAGGAGATTCTGGCCGGCGACTACGTCGCGCAGGCGCTGGTAGCGCCCGGCGAAAGACAAGTTCGAGTGCAAACAGAAACGACCGCCATGGATGGCGGCCGCTCCGGGCTCCTGCCCTCACGCGGCATTACTCCATCCATGGAGGGCAGAAGTGCCGGGCGCGAAGCCGTCCCTCCGGGGACAAACGCAGGAGCAGTTTTCCGGCCAACCGCTCTCAAATACGACGTGCGCTGCTTTGTGTACGCCGGGAAAATCCAGTTGCTGGCCGCGCGTCTCTACCAGGGGCAGGCCACGAATTTCCGCACCCCCGGCGGCGGCTTCGCGCCGGTGTTCTACCCTCCGCCGGAGGAACCGCAATGAAGGCAATGACCATCGGCGTTCTGGCGCGCAGCGCGGGTGTGAATATCGAAACTGTCCGTTACTACCAGCGACGTGGTTTGATCGGCACGCCGCGCAAACCGCTGGGCGGCGTACGGCGCTACGATGCGGAAGCACTCGCGCACCTGCGCTTCATCAAACGCGCCCAGCAGCTTGGTTTCACTCTGAAAGAAATCGGCGACCTGCTCGAACTTGGCGCGGGCGCCTGTGCGCAGACTCGTGTGCTGGCCGAGGCCCGGCTCGCGGATATCGAGACACGCCTGCACGACCTGCAAGCCATGCGGCGCACGCTGGCGCGTTTGATTCAGGCTTGCCGTGCCGGGCGCGAAACAGCCTGCCCGATTGTGGAGAGTCTGGGCGGCGAGATGCTCACGCCGCCCACCCCTCGCGCAAGCACGCGACGTGCGGTTAAGGCTTGAGGTAAACAAAGCCCTCGCGCGACTGTAACTTGCCGATTTCCGCCACGCCCGACGGTACAATCTGCGCCTCCGGGATCACCGTCTTGGGATCGATGTTGCGCGACTTTAACGTGATGGCACACACCCGGAAGTCCACACCGCGCGCCTTCAACTTCTCGACCGGGATGTTATAAGGATTGCCGTTTTTGTCTTGCGCGCCTTCCAGCAGGAAGTCGATACCCTTGGCATGGGTGACGACCACGATCTTGGCCTTGCCGCCAGTGGCATCCAGATGATTACCGACGTTGCGCAGCGCGGCGGTGGCGTTGTCGCTGTCGTTCACGTGGTAGACCACCTTCTCCTGATCGTTGTCCATGGACATGGTATGGCAACCGGCCAGAAAGAGTCCGGCCAAGGCGCCGGTCAACAGCAGTCGTACGGATGGCTTGTGCATATTTTTTCTCCAATGTTCGTTTAAGGGACGTTAGTCTTTGACAGTCATGACACCAGACATTTCTTCGTGACCGTCGCCGCAAAACACATCGCAAAAGAAAACAAACTCGCCAGTTTTAGTTGGCGTGAAGCGGATGCGCGTTACCTTGCCGGGCACCACATCGGCGCGAACGCCGAATTCCGGCAGATTGAAGCCATGCACACGATCCAGAGCCGTTACCTCGATGACCACCGGCACGCCTTTTTTAAGCGTAAGCACGCGCAGGCTGTACTCGAATTTCTTGGCCGTGATGTGGATTACCGGTTCGTCATCCGCCATCGCCGGGGTGGCGGTGCTGGCAATGAAAAATACCACCATAGCCACCTGGAGCGAGCATATCAGGCTGTCTCGCGGCATGCTCTAACCTTTAGGCACCGGCAGTTCAGCGATTTTGTAATAGGCGTCCTTGACGTCGGCCTCGATGGAGCGGAAACCAATACCTTTATAGGGCTGCTCCGGATCCCACGGCAAGGCGGCGCGTTTTGGTACCGAGCCCGGCGCCGGTAACGGGAAAATCAGCGATTGCGCGGCATGGTGCTCGATGTGCCCGGTTTTGTGATGATGTTCCTGGTGAATGTGGCCGTAGAACACCGTCACGTTCTTGTACGGCATGAGCAGCTTGATCGCCGCCGCACCATCGCGTGTCGCCCAATCCCACTGCGGATATAAATCGAACAACGGGCGATGCGTCAGCACCACAATCGGTGCGTCGCGGCGCATTTGCTTCAGGTCCTGCTTTAGCCACGCCAGTTGTGCTTCACCGATGCTCGCGCTTGGGTCGGAGACGTTATCCAGCACAATGAAATGCACGCCCTTGTGGTCGAAGGTGTAATGCAGCTTGCCGAAGAACTCCTGATAGGCCTCGCCACGATCGAGCGAAGCATCGTGCTCCCCGGCCATGAACCGGACTTCTTTAGTCTTCAACGCGCTGACAATGTCGCGGAACTCGGCCATGCGCGCGCGCCGCAGCTTGGGGTCGTCGGTCGTGTGTGTCAGGTCGCCGGTGAACACCACGAAATCCGGCGCCTGCTCGAGTGCGTTCACCGCCGCCACCGCTTTCTTCAGTGTGTTAGCGGCATCGGGATTGACCTTGGGGCCGTTGAACCCCCAGTGGGTATCGGAAAGCTGGACGAAATAGAATTCATCCTGCCCGGATTTTTTCGCCGCACTCGCCCAACCGCTCAAGCCCGAGGCGAATACCACGCCGCCGAGACCGGACAGTTTGAGAAATTGACGTCTGTCGATTTTGTTATCCATGGACTCCTCCTGTGTGAACGGTGCATGATTGGGCCTGCGTTATGCCTAACCACGCCGCCGCGCTGAATATTCCCGCCAGCCAGGCACAATGACCCCGGGAATAAACCCGCAGCGAGGGGAGTCTTAAACTGTGTTCTATTTCGTACCAGAAGGGGAACCGTTTGCATCATCCGAGCCAGCGCGCGCATTTTGAGCGCACGGTGTTGCCACACCTGGACGCCGCCTACAATCTGGCGCGCTGGCTGCTGCGTAACGACGCCGATGCCGACGATGTCACGCAAGAGGCGTGCGTGCGCGCCTACCGGTTCTTCGACAGTTTTCACGGCGGCAACGCCAAAACCTGGCTGCTGACCATTGTGCGACATGCGTGCTACAGCTGGCTGAAGCAGCACCGCGCGGAGAAATCGACCATGCCTTTTGACGAACAGCAGCACAGCGCGAACAGCGACGACACAGCCGACGGAAATTCTCCATTTACCGCCAGCCCGGAGACCCTGCATCTTCAAGATGCGGATCGGCGCCTGCTGCACCAATACCTTGAAGAGCTGCCACTGGAGTTCAGTGAGACGCTGGTCCTGCGCGAGTTGGAGGGTCTGTCTTACAAGGAAATCAGTAGCGTCATGGATGTGCCTATCGGCACCGTGATGTCGCGCCTCGCGCGCGCTCGCGGTTTGTTACAGCAGCGGCTTAGCGGCCAAAGTAAACAGGAGACCTAGCGTGGACTGCCAGCGTGTTCTTTCCCTGATGGATGCCTATCTCGACCGTGAGTTGGATCTGGCGACCCAGCTCGCGGTCGAACAACATCTCGCGGGCTGCCCGGCTTGTCACGCAATTCACCAGCGCCAACAGGCAATGAGTACGGCGCTCGGCGCGCAGGCCCGCTATTACCGGGCGCGACCGGCGTTGGCGAAAGGCATTCAATCCGCTTTGGATAAAATCGATGGCG
>JAYWDM010000508.1:0-3648 GCA_043779885.1 Betaproteobacteria bacterium
ATGCGCACGGCAGCACTATTGCCCCATTTCTTTACCAGGACTTCCATGCGGATTCTCCATGTTCATGGGTTATCGATGCAATGATGTTACCGGGGGATAACAACGTGCGCCGGTTGCTGCCCTGGATTGCCATCGATATCCCGGTCGTCAGCCGCTTCGAGGATTGCTTTCAGGCCGCGTCTCACCAGGCGGCGCAGCTTGCGCAATTGAGCCAACCACCGCCAGCGGCAGTAGTTGACATGGTACAAAATCCTGACTTCATCACTCCACTTGCTCTGCCACTCGATGAAAGCGCCGTAGAACTCGATCTTTTTCAGTTGCCCTTCCTGAAACACGTGTTCGAATATCGCATGCTTCATCAGGATGCCGGGACTGTAGCGCCGGTAATTTTCGTCGAACGTGGTCTTCAGAAACACCAGGGAATCGGCATCCTCGACGCATAACTGCATCGCGATGGCTCGATCGCCGATGCAGTAGCGATAGATCCTGCCTCTGCCGCGCGCGCAGTATTCGCTCAGCAGCGTGCGGTAAAATTCACCCTGAAGATTGTCGCCGGATACCGCGGTGCCGGCCCTGCCTTTCCAGCCCGAGGCCTCCAGGTCGCCGTACTCCTGGATCGCCGTGGCTACCGCGCCAGGATCGCGCAGCACGTCCAGGCGCAGTTCGCCGCCGATTTCAGACAGGCGCTTGAGCCGCCGCCGGATCTCGTATTTCATTTTTTTATCGCGCGTCTGCCAGTATTCGTCGAACGGCCGGTTCACCAGGATGCGCGCGGTCTCGATGTAATCGAGAACGATCAGGTTCGCGCTGTCCGGCGGCCGCGGGTGGATGGCAGGGTCTTTCTGCGTGATTCCCACGACCAGCGGCATGCCAGGCAGCGCTTTGAGCAGGCCCGGCATAACGGATTCGAACGAAACCTCGGGCAGATGTATCCATGGGCTGAGCGGCGCCTGCGAGGGCTGAAATGTTTCCCAGGTGCCGGCCGCGCTGTGCCGCAGTATGCACATCGCGTACGGCGCGCCCGGGTCGCCGCAGATCGCGAGGACCTCATCCCCGCGGGCGAATACGTTTACCACGGCATTGACGAAAGCCGCCTCGTTCACCGATGAACGGGGTCTACACGCCAGAATCGACTGCCACGCCGCGAGGTGATTGCTGAACTCCGACGCCGGGTACAGCCGCCATGCGGGTGCCGGGCGCGGCGCCGGTGCGGCAGCGGCTGCGGTTGGCGCCGTTGCAGGCAATGGCGGAATGGCGCTCGCCGCCGCGGGCGCCGATCCCCGGCGCAGTCTGCGGCGCGCTTTGAGGACCGCCGCGTAGCGATAGAAGTTGGCATGGTAGAGCACACGAATTTCATCGCTCCACTTGGTGTGCCAGTCCATGACCTTGCCGTAGAATTCGATGCGCTTGATTCTGGCTTCGTCGAAAATCTGGCGGAAGTATGCGTGGCGCATGAGCGACGCCGGCGACGAATCGCGGATGGATTCGTCGTAGGTGGTTTTGAGTATGATCAGGGTGTCCCGGGATTCGATGCACAAATCCATCGCGACGATCACATCGCCGTACCGGTAGCGGTATATCCTGCCTGCCCCCCGGCGGCAGAACGCTTCCAATACCGCCCGGTAAAACCGTCCCTGCGCATTGTCCGGATGAATTGCCGTCCCGGCCGCCGCTTTCCAGCCGGCGCTTTCCAGACGGCCATACTCATCCATGGCCCGCGCCACGTCCGCCGCATCGGTAATGCTGTCGAGGTGCAGCGCGACGCCGTCTTTTGCCAGCCGGTGGTGCTGCCTTTTCGTGTTGTTGCGCAGGTTTTTGCCGCGCCTCGCCCAGTAGTCGTCGAACGTGCCCGCGATGGTGACCCGCGCGCTCTCGATGTAGTCGAGGGTCTCGACGGTTTCGTTCGTTTCGGGCCGGCGCACCAGGTCGGGGTCTTGTTGGGTAATGGGTAATGCCTAACGCCGCGGCGAAGCCCGGCAGCGCGCGGAGCAGGCCGGGCACGAGTGATGCGAGCGTATGCGGGGGTCTGTGTATCCACGCACCCAGCGGCGCTTGCGGGGGTTGGAAAGTTTCCCAGAAACCGATGCTTTTGCGGCGGAGCACGGTGACGGCTTGTACCGCGTTCCCGTGATAACCGATCGCGAGCAACTCGCGGCCGGTGCCGAATTCCCTTATCAGGGACGCGACAAATTCGGCGCTCAGCGCGGGCGTTCCGGACGTCGCGTTGTTCAGTTCATCCCACGCCGCCGCGAACCGGTCGAAGTTGTTCGCGCTGCAATACTCCCAGCGGATGTTCTCCAGCGCCGTCCCCGCGCCCGCTGCGGATACGCCTGTCATTGCGCGTTCACCGCGCCGGCATCGAGTGCAGAACGGGTGCCGGAATGTGAATATGGCGTGGAAGATGCGGCTGACGATACCGGTTGTTCGAGGATACGCCCGCGCGGAAAAGGCGTGCGTGGCGTAGCGGGCGCAGCGGGAACTTCAATTGGTTTCATCGTTGGCCTGCGGTCGGGTCGGTACGTTGCAAATTGCGTTTCCTGCTTGCGGCGAGGCAAATAGTACCATCATCCTTGGCGTCCGTATGCCGTTGCCACTGGCGGCAACGCCGTCACTTCGCCGCTGTCATTGATCCGGTGCGGCGCGCGCGGGAACGCGCCGGCGTGGAACTGCCGCGGCGCCGGCACGCGAGCAGCGGTGTGAATTGCGGAGTTTACGGATAACGTGCCGCGGATCAATCCGCGGACGATGAGGTAAAATCGCAGCGGCACGGGTTATCGCCGGTCACCTCCCTGCGGGAGTTGATAACGCAGCAGAACGGGTTGAAGGGGAGCTTGGTGGTTATTGACGATGTGAGAATGGTGGTCGCAGGCGCGCTCCAACTGGGCGCGCGGGGGCAGGCCATGGATGCCGCGACGCCGTTGCTCGGCGCGATTCCGGAGCTCGACTCGATGGCGGTGGTCAACGTAATCACGGCGCTCGAAGAGCACTTCGGCATCAGCGTCGCCGACGATGAAATCGGCGCGGCGACTTTCGCCACGCTGGGCAGCCTCTGCGCTTTTGTCGAGCAGAAGCTCGACGCGTGAGCGCGGGCGCGCACGGCGAGCCGTTCGCGCCGTTCTTCCTGCCGGCGTCGCCCGGCGAGCGCTTCTGCATTTTTCATCCGGCCGCCGGCACGCCGCGCGGAGCAGTCCTCTACCTGCATCCGTTCGCCGAGGAGATGAACAAGGCGCGCCGCATGGCGGCGCTGCAATCGCGCATGCTCGCCGCGCGCGGATACGCCGTGCTGCAAATCGATCTGTTCGGCTGCGGCGACAGCAGCGGCGAATTTTGCGACGCGCGCTGGGAACTGTGGAAGCAAGACGTTGCGCTGGCCCTCGCCTGGCTCGGGCCGCGCGCGGGCGGCGCGATCCATCTCTGGGGGCTGCGGCTGGGCGCGCTGCTGGCCCTGGACTATGCCGCCGGTTGCGGCGCAACGTTCGGCGGATTTCTGCTGTGGCAACCCGTGGTCAGCGGCGAAGCATTTCTGACCCAGTTTCTGCGCTTGCGAGTCGCCACCGAAATGCTCGCCGATGGAGCGGCGACGACCGGTACGCAGGCCCTGCGCGACAGCCTCGTCGCGGGCAATACGCTTGAGATCGCGGGTTACGA
>JAYWDM010000509.1:0-3642 GCA_043779885.1 Betaproteobacteria bacterium
TCGCCATGCCGGGATTGCCGCTCGTGTTGATGAACCATGTTCCGTCCGGGAACGCGCAAATGCTGCCGGCGCCTTTGAGCACGACCAGAGCGCGATAGCGTGCGGCGATCTCGCAGGCGGCGCTGACGCGGTCGGTTTGTATGCTCGCGGTATCGCGATCGAGCAGTCGCGCGGCTTCGGCAGGGTGCGGCGTCAGGATGGTCGGTTGCGCGCGTTGGCGCGCGATTTCGTGCAGATGCGCATCCGTCGCGATGATGTTCAAGGCGTCGGCATCGAGCACGAGCGGCATGCTCAGTTGCAGGACCGCGGCCACTAACTGGTGCGCCTCGGGCGTTTGGCCGAGGCCCGGCCCCACTGCCAGACAATCGAGATGGCTTAGCTGCAGAATCTCAGGCGCGGCGCGCAGCATCAGTTCGGGCTGCGCCGGGTCGTAACCGGATCCGTCGCCGGCCAGCAGGCCGACGTAAACACGGCCGGTGCCGAGCTGCAAAGCAGCGCGGCCGGCAAGGAGCGCTGCGCCCGACATGCCGCGCGCCCCGCCTACGATGCCGAGGCTGCCGAAATCGCCTTTGTGGCTGTTGGCGCGGCGCGCCGGCAATACCGATCGCATAACGTCGCTGCCGATGACCCCGCCGTTTGCGCCAGGCGCTTCGACATCGAGCGTGCAAAGATGGATTTTGCCGCAATAATCGGGCCCATCGAGCGTAAGCAGCCCCGGCTTCAAGCCGATGAATGTCGCCGTGTGATCGGCGCGCACTGCGGCGCCGCGCACACGGCCGGTATCGGAATCAAGTCCGCTCGGCACGTCGAGCGCGAGCACCTTGATATCCAGCGCGTTGACTGCGGAGACGTGCGCGGCATGAGTTCCGTTCAAATCACGCTGCAAACCAATGCCGAACAGGCCGTCGACCGCAAGGTCCCAGTGTCGATCGGCAGGCAAGCACACAAGGGTAGTGCCTCCGCTGTCGTGCCATGCGGCATAGGCCGCCTGCGCGTCGGCGGAGAGCCTGGTTGGGTCGCCGGTGAAAACGACGTCGACCCTGAACCACCATGCTTGAAGGTAACGCGCCACGACGAAAGCATCGCCGCCGTTGTTGCCGGGGCCGGCGAGCACGATGACCCCGCGGCCGCGGTCCGCGACAATATCGCGGGCGATCTGCGCCGCGGCAAGACCGGCGCGCTCCATCAGCGGAGCGGGATGGGGCTGAGCAAGCGCCGCGGTTTCGATGGCGCGTATCTCGGCGGTGCGATATACCGGAACAAACGCGTGCGATTGAAAAGGCATGGCGGCGGTCGAAGTCGTTGCGTTACTTTAGTGTAACTTACGCGGCGGCATTTGAGTCTGCGGCGGGTGGTGCTTTCGGGTAAAATCCGCTTTTACGGACACACGCGCTGATTTCATGCCGCAATTTCTCAGTCTGCGCGGGCGCAACGCGCTCTCCGAGTTTCGCTTAACGAGGCTTAATCAGGCGCTGCAGAGCGCCGGCCTCAAGTTGTCTGGTGTCGGCGCCGAATACCGGCATTTTGTCAGCGTGCAGCGTGCGCTCGATGCCGCCGAACACGCAATACTCGAACGCATCCTGACCTACGGCCCGGCCGCGCAAACGGTTTGCGCAGCGGGACAATTGCTGTTGGTGGTGCCGCGCCTGGGCACGCTCTCGCCGTGGGCTTCGAAAGCAACCGATATCGCGCACCAGTGCGGGCTCGGCATGATCGAACGCATTGAGCGCGGCACGGCTTGGCGCGCAATCAGCGCCGGCGGCGGTCCGTTATCCAAACTCGAACTGGCGGCCTTTTTGCCGCTGATCCACGATCGCATGACCGAGACCGTATTGCGCGAGTTCGATCAGGCGCAGCGGTTGTTCCATCACTATGCGCCGCGGCCGCTCAAGTCGGTCGCCATGCTGGCGGATGGCGTCGCGGCGCTGCGGCGCGCCAACCTCGACATGGGGCTTGCGCTGTCGGACGATGAAATCGAATACCTGTGGCAGAATTTTTCGCGCCTCGGGCGTAACCCGACCGACGTCGAACTGATGATGTTTGCGCAGGCGAATTCAGAGCACTGCCGGCATAAAATATTCAACGCCGACTGGGTAATCGACGGCGAGCGGCAGGCCAGGTCGCTGTTCGCGATGATCCGCAATACGCATGAGCGGCATCCGCAGGGCACGGTCGTTGCCTATAGCGATAATTCGTCGATCATCGAGGGTGCGCGTGTCAGGCGCTTCTTCCCCGCGGTCGATGGCGGGTACCGCTACGCGGAAGACGACGCGCACATCCTGATGAAAGTCGAAACGCACAATCACCCGACCGCGATCTCGCCGTTTGCCGGTGCGGCCACCGGCGCGGGTGGCGAGATTCGCGACGAAGGCGCGACCGGGCGCGGCGCCAGGCCCAAAGCGGGGCTGACCGGTTTCAGCGTGTCCAACCTCAACATTCCCGGTTTCATCCAGCCCTGGGAACAGATGGTGAGCCGTAGCGGCGATACCGTCGCTGCCGCCTCGATCCCAGGTCCTCAGACTTATGGCCGCCCGGGCCGCATTTCGTCAGCGCTGCAGATCATGCTCGACGGCCCGCTCGGCGGTGCGTCCTTCAACAATGAATTCGGCCGCCCCAATCTGTGCGGCTACTTCCGCACTTTCGAGCAGGAAGTCGCGGGCGAGATGCGCGGCTACCACAAGCCGATCATGCTCGCCGGCGGTCTCGGCAACATTTCGGCCAGGCATGCGCATAAACAGCAGTTCGGCGCCGGCGCGCTGTTGATCCAGCTCGGTGGACCGGGCATGCTGATCGGGCTCGGCGGGGGCGCGGCGTCGAGCATGCAAACCGGGGCAAATATCGAAGACCTCGACTTCGATTCGGTGCAGCGCGGGAACGCTGAAATCCAGCGCCGTGCACAGGAGGTGATCGACCGCTGCTGGGCACTGGGTGCCGATAATCCGATTCTGTCGATCCACGACGTCGGCGCGGGCGGGTTATCGAACGCGCTGCCGGAACTGGTGCACGGCGCGCAGCGCGGCGGGCACATTGACCTGCGCAAGGTGCCGAGCGAAGAACCCGGCATGTCGCCGGTGCAGATCTGGTGCAACGAAGCGCAGGAACGTTATGTGCTGGCGATTGCACCGGAACGGCTGGCGTCATTCACGGCGATCTGCGGGCGCGAGCGGTGCCCCCATGCGGTGGTCGGCACGGCAACGGCGGACGACCGGCTCGTGGTCGCCGACCCGGTGCTCAAGGACACCGCGGTCGACATGGAACTCTCCCTGTTGCTTGGCAAGCCGCCGAAAATGCTGCGCGATGTGGTACGGCGAGCGGTCGACCTGCCGGCGTTCGCTATTGCGCGAATCGATTTGCACGAGGCGTGCCTGCGCGTGCTGCGCCTGCCCTGCGTTGCAGACAAGACCTTCCTTATATCGATTGGCGATCGCACGGTCGGCGGCATGAGCGCGCGCGACCAGATGGTGGGTCCATGGCAGGTGCCGGTGGCGGATGTCGCGGTGACCCTCGCGGGATTTCACGAATTCAGCGGCGAAGCCATGGCGATCGGGGAACGTACGCCGCTGGCGCTGATCAATCCCGCGGCGTCGGGGCGCATGGCGATCGGCGAAGCGATCACCAATATCGCGGCGGCGGCGATTGCGG
>JAYWDM010000510.1:0-3642 GCA_043779885.1 Betaproteobacteria bacterium
CGAGTTGTGGGCGTTGCAGACCGGGCGGCGGCAGCGCGTGCGTGTCGACGGGCGCGCGGCGGCGGCGGCGATGCGCAGTTCGCGCTATCTCAAAATCAACGGCGCGCGCCCGCCGGAAGATCACGAGAAGGTCACCGGGTTCTACGCGTTGCGCGACGGCCGCTGGATGTACCTGCATTGTAATTTTTTCAATCTGCGCGACATCAACCTCAAAGTGCTCGGCGCGCCCCTGCAGAAGGCGGAGGTGGAAAAAGCGGTGGCCAAGTGGGACGGGCTCGAACTCGAAGAGGCGATAGTCAATGCCGGCGGTTGTGCCTGCCTGGTGCGCAGCGAGGAGGAATGGCGCGCGTTGCCGCAAATGCAGACGGTGGCGCGATTGCCGCTTCTGGAGATCATCAAGATCGGCGACGCGCCGCCGCGGCCGCTGCCCGGTGGCGACCGGCCGCTCGCGAACGTGCGCGTGCTCGATCTCACCCGCGTGCTCGCCGGCCCGACGTGCGCGCGCACGCTGGCCGAACACGGCGCCGACGTGTTGAGGGTTACGCGTGAAGATCTCGCCGACATGGGGCCGACGGACTTCGACACCGGTGTCGGCAAGCTGTGCACGCACATCGATCTGCGCGATCCCGCGGGGGAGGCGACGATGCGCTCGCTCATCAGCACGTGCGACGTGTTCTCGCAATCGTACCGGCCCGGCACGCTCGCGCGCCGCGGGTTCTCACCCGAAGCGCTGGCGCAAATGCGTCCGGGAATCGTCTACGTGACGCTCTCCGCGTGGGGCCACGAAGGCCCGTGGGCCGGCCGCCGCGGTTATGACACTATCGTGCAATCGGCCAACGGCATGGCGTACCGTCCCAACCATGAACGCCCCGAATTTCTGCCGGTATCCGAACAGGATTATGTCGCGGGTTATCTGCTTGCCTACGGCGCGATGGTCGCGCTCGGCCGCCGCGTGCGCGAAGGCGGCAGCTGGTTCGTGCGCGTTTCGCTTGCCGGCGCGGGGCACTGGATACGCGGGCACGGCCTGCTCGCACCCGCCGAGTACGCAAACGTTGCGAAGGAACTGCCGGCGGACGAATTGAAGTCGCTGATGGTGGAACACGATTCGCCGATCGGCCGGCTCACGAACTTGGCGCCCGTCGCGCAGATGTCCGAAACCCCCGCGCGCTGGGCGCGACCGGCGGTACCGCGCGGGTTTCATCCGCCCGCGTGGCCGGAGCGCGGTTGAATAATTGTCAGGGTGCCATGATCATACCGTGCAATAAAACATCACTCCCTCCCCCTCGACGGGGGAGGGCTAGGGCGGGGGTGAGAAGTCGCGTGACACACGAAGTTCTCACCCCCATCCCGGCCTTCCCCCCTCAAGGGGGAAGGAGCTTGCCTAAAATCTTGTGACACCGCAGGGATAGGAGAACGATGACTGGAGTAACCGGCAATACCGTGCAGCACAAGGTACCGAACTCATCGGGCACCGAGCCGCCCGCGCTCAAAGCGCCGGCCGACGCGGCCGATTGCCATATCCACATTTACGATCCGCGCTTCGCGCCACCGGTGGTAAAGCCCGTGAACGGCACGGTGCAGGATTACCGGCTGCTGCAAAAGCGCATCGGCGTAACGCGCGTCGTCATCGTGCAGCCGCGCAATTACGCGACGGACAACAGCGTCACGCTCGACGCCATCGCGCAGCTCGGTATTGACTATGCGCGCGGCGTGGGGGTGTTGCGTCCGGACGTGACCGACTCTGAACTGAAGAGGCTGGATGACGGCGGAATCCGCGGCATCCGCTTCACGGTGGGCGATCCGCGCACCGCCGTGGTATCGATCGACATGATCGAGCCGCTCGCGAAACGCATCGCCGCCTATGGCTGGCACGTGCAGCTCAACATGGATGCGCAGCAGGTGGTTGAGAACGCGGACATGCTGCGGCGCCTGCCGGTGCAGATCGTGTTCGATCATATGGGCAAGCCGCCGTTGCCGGATGGAGTTGCGCACGCTTCGCACAAGATCATTCGCTCGTTGCTGGATGCGGGGCGCGCCTGGGTCAAGATTTCCGGCGCGTATATCGTCAGCCGCATCGGAGCGCCCGCCTACGCCGATGCAACGCCGATTGCGCAGGCCTTTGTGCAGGCGGCGCCGGAGCGCGTCGTGTGGGGCAGCGACTGGCCGCATCCGGGTCCCAAAGTACACCCGGATGATGCCGTGCTGTTCGACCTGCTCGCGGAGTGGGCGCCGGAGGAACAGATACGCAACCGTATACTTGGCGACAACCCCAAAAAACTTTACGGGTTTGAATGATGCCAATGCCGTTGGCCCCCACCCCGGCGGCCCCCTCGCCCAAATGGCGGGCTCTCCCCCGCGCATTGCATGCGCAAGGGAGGGAGCCAAAGTATGGCGCATTTCTCCACGGTTCCTTCTCCTGCGATAGCGGGGGAAGGTCAGGATGGGGGCAAGCGCGATGACTATACTGGTGCGCCGCTCGAACCTCGTCGTGCGCATCGTCGATACTGACAAGTTCGAAGGCGCATGGCGGCACAACGCCGACGCGATTACGCTCGATCCGGGCGATGGCGTCGATGCGGCGGGTGGTTGGCTGAACGATGCGATCGCATCGGCGGGTCAAGGTGCGGCAGAGGTTTTTGTGCGCATGAAGTGCGGCAGCACAGCGGCTGAATTTGCGGCCGTGGTGTCGCCGGGACTGCGCGGCATCATGCTCGCGCGCGTCGAGTCGGCCGCGGCTGTTGCGCAGGCCGCCGAAATCGTAACGGCACTGGAACGCGAACGCGGCATTGTCACCGGGTCATTGCAGTTCATCGTAATGCTGGAGTCGGCGCGCGCGGTGTGGGACATCCGGTCCATCATCACCGCCAGCCCGCGCATCTCGCAGGTTGGCATTGACGAGCGCGCTCTTGCGGTCGATCTGGGCATTGCCGATAAACTCATTTACGAGGCGGAGTACGATCCTTTCGTGTACGCGCGCGGCCGGCTTGCTTTCGAAGCCACGGCGGCGAAAGTCAATCCTGTCGGCATGGCGTACCCGCTCAGCGTGCGGTTGAGCGCAGCGCCGCCGCCGGAAATTCACACGCTCGCCACGCGGGCGAGAAACCTCGGCATGAAAGGCGTGATCTGCCCGCACCCGGATTGGGTCGCGCCGGTCAATATTGCTTTCACACCGACGGCCGAACTGGTTGCTTACAACAAGCGTGTGCGCGAGGCGTTTGCCGCCGGTGTCGCCGCGGGCACCGCTGCGGTGCCGCTGGACGGGCGCATGATCGATGTGCCGGTGGACGAATGGGCGATCGTCGTGCTCGCCACCGCCGAAGCGTGTGCAGTGCGCGATGCGGAAAAACAGGCGGCATTCAGCGCGCGGCAGGCGCGCGAATAGTGCAGGGATTTTTTCATCCTCCCCTTCAAGGGGAGGACCGAGGTGGGGATGGGTCGCGATTCGCGCGAATAGAAACCCATCCCCATCCCATCCTTCCCCTTGAAGGGGAAGGAGAGAACAGCGCGATGCGTTTCAATCGATCCCATCCCCATCCCGCCCTTCCCCTTGAAGGGGAAGGAGATTTAGCTAGCGTTGCAACACGACCAGCGCATCAACCGCCTTCACACCTTGCCCCGCCGGCAACACCATCAGCGGATTGA
>JAYWDM010000511.1:0-3640 GCA_043779885.1 Betaproteobacteria bacterium
GAATCGCGGATTGCCGCCAACCTCGACAACACCTGGCACGACACCGCCGAAGCGGTGATCGACAATTGGGTGGGCAAGGTTTATCAGATCACCAGCAACGACCGCAAACGTCCTTTCCAGGAAGGCGTGGACCCGCGCGACCCGTTGCGACTGCGGGATTAATCTCTTACGACGGCGTCCACACGCGCGCCAGCCACAGTCGCAGACGCAGGCCGACACCCGTAGTGTAGCCAACTTCCACGAAACGAATGCGCCCGGCGCCGTCCACCACGAAACTCGCAGGCACGGCGCGCACGCCCCATTGTGCGGCGATCGTTCCATCGGGGTCGTTGAGCACCGGGAAACTCAAGGCTTCTTTGTTCAGGTGTGCGCTCACCGTTTCGGCAGCGCCGCTTTGCATCGCCACGGTGATGGTCGGATATTCTTTCGCGAGCGCCTCGATTGAACCCTGCTCGGCGCGGCACACCGGACACCAGGTCGCCCAGAAATGCACCAGCACCGGTTGCCCATGCAGCGCAGCGAGTGAGAAATAATTTTTCCCGTCCAGCAACACACCGGCCAAGGCCAGTGCCGGCCCGCTCACCACACCTTGCTGCTGCCAGGCGCGTACACCCAGAATGATCGCCAGCACCACAAGCAGCTCGACTGCATATCGCAGAATGCGACGATGGGCGGCGCCGGCCCTTACTGGCGATGCACCGGGCTGGCTGGCGGGATTAGTTTCCGACATTGGCTAACGACATAACGAACGGAACGACGTCGATCTTAGATCTTATGAACCCTGTCCCGGCAAAAACATGATCGGGCTTCACTATATTGTCAGGACACGGCTGGCCCGACGGCCAGACCGCTCTGCGCCCAACCGATGATACCGCCGCGCAGGTTGTAGACATTCTCGAAACCCTGCTGAGCCAGAAACATGCAGGCCTGCGCCGAACGCGCACCGCTGCGGCAGATCAGCACCAGCGTCTCAGCGCGGTCGAGTTCGTCGAGCTTGAGCGGCAAGGTGTGCAACGGCACGCCCTCGGCGCGTGGCACCGTACCCTGCGCAATTTCTTGCGGCTGGCGCACGTCGAGCACGCGTAAACCGTCGCCCTTTTCACTCAACCAGCGCGCCAGCTCCGGGCTGTCGATTTCCTTGATACCGTTCGAGGACATGTGTGCCTTCCTTACAGGTCTGATAAAGCGGATATATTAGCATTGTCTAATATTTAAGCAACGCAGGGGCAATCTTTATCGTTCAGCGGGCGTTCAGCAAGCCCCAGCTAATCTCTGCTTGCCAATCACGGCAAACCCGGCACCAAGCCGGTTTCTGACCAGAAAGGAGAATAGATCATGAATCGTACCCAGACTCTTGCTGTCGCAGTATTGGCCACCCTGTTGCCGTTCGCTCAAGCGGCATTCGCCTCGGATTGGGAACATGAGGATCGCGATCACGGACGTTCGGAGCACGCGCGCGGCCACAACTATGACCATGATCAACACGGATATCGTGGGGATCATTACCCCCATCACCACACTCAGTACTGCCAGCATGACCACGATGACTACTATCAGGACTACAACAACGCTGGCTACTATAGTCGCAACGACCAGCGCGCGCAGATCGTCCTGCCGTTTCCGCCGCTGCCGCCGTTTCCGGTCATTGTCCTGAGCAAGAAGCTTCACATTCCCCACATCGAGCTGCGCCGCTAACGCTGAGGGCTGTGGCCAGATTCAGGAATCTGTGCAGTCAGCGCGCGGGTGGCGCCCTCGCCAGGACAAGGCAAGTGCGGAATCGCGGCCTCGCGCCGGTGACCCTTCTTGGTTATGCTTGAACCATGGTTATATTTTTGCAGGCTTGCTTTCCTTAACCTGACGCAGCACGGCAAACGCCGCGCGCGTCGAACCAACCCGGACTCTTACATGCCGAAACCGTTATTTGCATTGTTACTGGTTGTCGCATCGCTGGCGCCGGCCGGGGCGTCGAATATCAGCGTCGCCGGGGACGCGTATGTCCTGGTCGCGCGGCGCGGCGGCGAAACCGGCGTAAGCTTGAATGAGGCCGTGCAACAGGTGCAACGCGAAACCGGCGGACGTGTGCTGTCGGCCGATACCGTCAACCACGGTGGTCAGCCCATGCATCGCATCAAGGTGCTCCTGCCTTCCGGGCAAGTGCGCGTGGTGACGGTCGACGCACAGGCCGGAGGCCGTTAACGGCCGGACCCCAAGCGTGCGTATCCTGGTGGTGGAAGACGAGGCCAGCCTGCGCGCGCAGCTTGAAGCGCAGTTGCGCAAGGCCGGCTACGCCGTGGACAGCGCCGCGGACGGCGAAGACGGTTTTTATCTGGGGCGTGAAAATCCCTTCGATCTGGCGGTGGTCGATCTGGGCTTGCCGAAACTTTCCGGTATCGAAGTTATCCAGCGCTGGCGCGAGGCCGGCCGGCGTTTTCCGGTTCTGATTCTCACCGCGCGCGGCCGCTGGCAAGACAAGGTCGAAGGCCTCAACGCCGGCGCCGACGACTACCTTGCCAAGCCCTTTCAGGCGGAAGAATTGCACGCACGCATCAAGGCCCTGCTGCGCCGTGCGTCCGGCGTCGCACAGCCGGTACTGCGTTGCGGGCCGATCGCACTCGACATCGGCGCACGCACCGTGCAGGTCGATAATCGCGCGCTCGACCTCACCGGCTACGAGTACAAGGTGCTGGAATACCTCATGCTCAATCGCGGCAAGGTCGTATCCAAAACCGAACTTACCGAACATGTCTATGAACAGGATTTCGACCGCGACAGCAACGTGATCGAGGTATTTATCGGCCGCCTGCGCCGCAAGCTCGATCCGGACAATCGCTACCAGCCGGTCGAAACACTGCGCGGGCGTGGCTACCGTTTCGCCCTCACGTGCGGCGAAGCGTGACGCTTTCACTCAACACACGGCTGCTGCTGGCGAGCAGCGTGGTACTGGCCGCCTTTCTTGGCGTCACTGGCCTGGTATTGGATAGCGCCTTTCGCGCCAGCGCCGACACGGCGCTGCGTGACCGCCTGCAAGGATATGTGTACGCATTGCTCGCCGCTTCCGATCTCGACGCGCGCGGCAAACTGCACCTGCCCGCCGAGTTACCCGATGCACGTTTTTCCCTGATCGGTTCTGGCCTGTATGCGCAGGTGGTAGATCACACCGGTATATCCGTCTGGCGTTCGAAATCGATGCTTGGCCTGACCATTCCCTTCACCAAAACACCCGGCCTCGGTCAGCGCGAGTTTGCGCAACTTAACGTTGACCGCGACCTGCCGTTATTGAGCCTCGCCTTCACCATAAGCTGGGAGTCGAGCGGCAGCAACGACCGGCGTTATACCTATCGTGTCGCCGAAACCCTTGTAAGCTTCAACGCCGAGGTAAGTCATTTCCGCCGCAGTCTGTGGGGCTGGCTGGCCGGCGCCGCATTCCTGCTGCTGGCAGTGCAAAGTGTGGTGCTGCGCTGGAGCCTCGCGCCGCTGCGGCGTGTCAGCTCCGACCTCAGCGCCATCGAGACTGGCATCGCACAACGTCTGCGCGGCGACTACCCGCGAGAGCTGCGCCAGTTGACGGATAACCTGAACGGCCTGCTGGCCAGCGCGGACAATCACCTTAAACGTTACCGCGATTCGCTCGGCAACCTCG
>JAYWDM010000512.1:0-3631 GCA_043779885.1 Betaproteobacteria bacterium
GCGGCTCAGACCGCCGGGCGCGCGAGAAACTCCTCGATGATCGCGGCGAGTTTCGCCGGCTGATCGTGGTGCATCATGTGGCCGCAGTCTTCGAGCACCACCTCGCGCAGGCCCCTGAACGCGGCTTTGCGCGCGGCCAGTTGTTCCGCGGAATCGGCGCGCCACCCGCGTGCGCCCGTCTGCGCGCCTGAAATCCACAGCACGGGCGCGGTGATGCGTTGCCAGCAGGCGAGTATTTCCTCCATGCGGTTCAACACGGGATTGACGATTTTGTGTTTCGCGTCGCTGTGCAGCGACACCTCGCCGGGCGCCGTTTGCCGCGCCCAGTGTTGCGCAAGAAACTGCGCCTTGTCGTCGGTGAGGCGCGGATTGTTTTTTTTCAGCCGGGCGGCGACCGCAGCGAACGATGCGTAGGTTTTGAAGTGCGGCGGATCGCGCAGCTGATCAAGCCACCGCGCATAGCGCGCGGGCGCATCCGACGGTTTTGTGCGCGCCACCCCGAAGCCTTCCAGCAGGATCAGTTTCGCCACGCGCTGGGGGCGCAAACCCGCGTAGGTTGAAGCAATGTTGCCGCCCATGCTGTGCGCGACGATCAGCGCCGGCGTATCAGCGTGGTATATGTCCAGCAGCGCGTCGAGATCGGCGTAGTAGTCCGGAAACCAGTAGCCATCACGCGCCCATTCGGTCAGGCCGAAGCCGCGCCAATCCGGCGCGACGACGTACCAGTCGCGCTCGAAGCAGTCGACCAGAAACTGAAACGAGGCCGAGACGTCCATCCAGCCATGCAGCAGGAACATTTTCGGCGCGCGCGCGTCACCCCATGTGCGCACGTGATAGCGCAGGTTGCGTATGGAGTGAATATGCGATTGACTGGGCTTCATATCCGGCGCGGTTGTGGCTTATTACGCCGCGAACGCCCTGAGGTTTTCAATGATCATGCGACGTTGGGCCGCGGCGCGGAATTCACCGCCCTCCCGTTGCCTGTTGCCGGTGTGCCGGACGATAGCACAGGAATCATTATTGCAAAACGACGCGTGCCGCGGTCTGTCTTCGTTGCGCGAGCGGGCGTTGACTGCCCATTACCGATCGATTAGGGTACTGCGTGCTGGTTGCGTGCTGGCTGCAATCCGCCAATCAGCAGTGATCGCCCGTGGTGCTTTTTTCGCCGGATGTCCGGCAAGCGGATTTCCGCGTGGCGGGGAAGCAATGTCAGCCCGATCACGACAAGGGAGCCCTGGATGCCGAGACATCTGACTGCGACGCAACTCTCTCAGTTTCGCAGCGAAGGCTATGTTTTTCCCATGCGGGCCGTGAGCGCTGGCGAGGCGGCCGCATACCGCGCGCGCATCGAGGCCTACGAAACCGCGGCGGGACATGACGCCAACCGCACGCTCAAGATCAAGGGCAATCTCGCTTTTCCGTGGCTCATGGAACTGGCGCGCAACGCGCATATCCTCGACGCGGTGGAGGACGTGATCGGGCCGAATATCCTGCTGTTCGGGGCCTCGATCTTCGCCAAGAATGGCCGCGATCCGCGCTACGTTTCATGGCACCAGGATTCGGCCTATTTCGGGCTCTCGCCGCACGAGGAAGTCACGGCGTGGGTCGCTTTTACGGAAAGCACGGTAGAGAAGGGATGTCTCAAAATCATGCCACGCACGCACCTTGGTCCGGATTTGCAGCACGTCGAGACTTTCGCCAAAGACAATATGCTCGCGAAAGGTCAAAGCATTGCGGGTCTGGACGACGATAAAGCCGTGTGCATGGAACTGGCGGCGGGGGAGTTTTCGCTGCACCACGAGCGCATGGCGCACGCCTCCGGGCCGAATCGCGGCGCCGACCGGCGCATCGGTTTCGCGTTCTTTTACATTCCGACCCACGTGCAGTCGACGCTCGGTCGCAGGCAGGCCACGCTGGTGCGCGGCGTGGATGAGTACGGGCACTGGGACGCGGACCATGTGCCGCGCTATGACCTCGACCCGCTGTCGATGGCGCAACTTTCCGCCGCGTGGGGCGAGTACAAGGATGGCGACATCAAGCAGGCGGCCGACATGGCGGTCGAATGAGCGTTGCGCTCGACTACGGCATACCGACCGACAAAGAGGCCTTGCAACTGCGCCTGGGCATCGCGCGCGGTTTTTTTCGGGAGGAGGGGATCGATCTTGCGCTGAAGGTCGTTTTCGGCGGGCCTGAGATCGCGCGCGCGTACGACGAGGGCGTGCTGAAGATAGGCGAACTCGGCACGCCACCGGCAACGACCGCCATCGGTCGCGGCGCACGTTTCAAAATCGTCGCCAGCAGCGTGCGCCGCCGCGCCGTGCAGTACTTCGTCGCCGCCCCTGCGATTGACGGTTGGGGTGATCTGCGCGGCAAGACGGTGGCGGCGCTTTCGATCGGCAGTTGCAGCTACTGGTTCATGCGCGAAGTGCTGCAGCGCCATGGGCTAAATCCCGACGCCGATGTGAAGATCGTGGGGCTGGGCGAGCGCTATCCGCAGGTGGTCGATCTTTTCCGTTCCGGCGAGCTTGCCGGTGCGATTCTCTCGGAGCCGAACGTCTCGATCGGCGAGGGCAGTGGCGCGTACCGGGTCATGCTGGGACTGACGGATGCCGCGTTTTGTCCCGACATGCAGTGGGGCGTGGTCGTTGCCGGGGACGCGACGATCGCCAACGAGCCCGCGCTCGTGCAGGCGGTGCTGCGGGGCTGCCGGAAGAGCTACACCTATGCGGCTGCGCACCGCGACGAGTGGATCGCGTTCGGCGCTGATTATTTCGGCATCGAGCGTGCAACCATGGCGAGATCCATCGAACGCGAGATGAGCGGCCTGCACTGTGACGGCGAGATCGACATGCCGGGGCTGCAACAGGCGATCGATCTGCAGATGCGGCTCGGTGCGCTCAAGCAGCCGCTGCGCGCGCAGGACATCGTCGATATCGGGTGTGTTTGGTAGGTTGGGTGGAGCGCGAAGCACGATACCCAACGGGGACAGGTTGCAAATTGTTGGGTATCGCCATGCTCCACCCAACCTAAGCTTCGGCGTCGGCTTAAAGTGGTGCCATGGCGTTCTGCGCCAGAATCGTACGGGTTGAAAACCGCCACACCGTCAGCACAAAGGGGGCGCCGCATGACCGGCCAACAGCACTTTCTCGACGCAAGCGTCGTGCATTACGAGTGGAACAACGCGATTCCGGCGCGCCTCGAGATCGATCCGGGCGATACGGTGGTATTCGAGACGCGGGATGCGGCGGACGAATTCTATACACCACGCTCGACGCATGAAGATGTGATGCGGCGCGTGTTCAAGGGCCATCCGCTGACCGGCCCGGTTCGCGTCCGCGGCGCGCGGCCGGGCGACGTGCTTGCAGTCGAGATCATCGAAGTGGCGCCACGCGCGTCGTTCGGCTGGACCAATGTGCGTCCTGGACGCGGGTTGTTGCCCGAGAGCGAATTCAACCGGCCCTTTCTTCAGATATGGGACGTGTCGGACGGCCGCTACGCGCGCGGCATGCGTGACATTGCGGTGCCGCTGGAGCCGTTTCCGGGCGTGATGGGCGTCGCGCTCGACGACGCGGGCAGTCACAACACCGCGCCGCCGCGCAAGAACGGCGGCAATATGGACATTAAGCAACTC
>JAYWDM010000513.1:0-10214 GCA_043779885.1 Betaproteobacteria bacterium
GACGGCTACCCGGACCGTCACCGCATGCCGGCGGAACCAATTTAACGCACTTTTGGAGCAAAGCATGATCAGTAAGTGGATGAAGGTTTTCATGGTTGCCGCGGCCGCTGCCGGCAATCTCGCGCCGGCACTGGCGGCCGCCAACCAGTACAACCTGCCGGAGCCGGTAACCATCATCGCGCGCGAAATATACGATTTGCATACGCTGATCTTCGTGATTTGCTGCGTGATATTCGTGGTGGTCTTCGGCGCGATGACGTATTCGATCATCGTGCACAGGAAGTCGGTCGGCCACAAAGCCGCGCAGTTCCACGAAAACACGACGGTTGAAATTGTCTGGACCATCATTCCGTTTATCATTCTGATCGGCATGGCTTACCCCGCGACCAAGACCGTGATCGCGATGAAAGACACCTCCAGCCCCGACATCACGATCAAGGCCACGGGCTACCAATGGAAGTGGGGCTACGATTACCTGCAGGAAGGCATCAGCTTCTACAGCAGCATGTCCACGCCGCGCGAGATGATCACCGACAACTCGCCCGCAGGCCACAAGAAGCGCGCGTCGTATGAAAACTATCTGCTCGAGGTCGACAATCCTGTCGTGGTTCCGGTCGGCAAGAAGGTCCGCGTCATTATCACCGCCAACGACGTGATCCACGCCTGGTGGGTGCCGGCACTCGGCGTCAAGCAGGACGCGATCCCCGGTTTCGTGCGCGACAGCTGGTTCAAGGTCGACAAACCCGGCACCTATCGCGGCCAATGCGCCGAGTTGTGCGGCAAGGAACATGGTTTCATGCCGATCGTTGTCGAAGCCGTCGAGCCCGACAAATACGCGCAATGGGTCGCCGATCAGAAGAAGACCATGGTGGCGAAGGCTGACGACCCGAACAAGACTTACACGATGGATGAACTCAAGGCGCGCGGCGAGAAAGTCTACGCCGCCAACTGCCAGGTCTGCCATCAACCGAACGGTATGGGGCAGCCGCCCGCGTTCCCGGCATTGGCGGGGTCCAAAATTGCCACGGGGCCCATGGATGCCCACCTCGGTATCGTGCTCAACGGCAAGCCCGGCTCTGCAATGGCGTCGTTCAAGCAACTGTCGGATGTTGAACTCGCCGCGGTGCTCACCTTCGAACGCAATTCGTGGGGCAACAAGGCGGGCGACATGGTGTCGCCTGCCGACGTCAAGAAATTACGCAAATAGTTTCCAGGAGATTTCCATGCAGGCAGCTCACGCACCCGATCAAGCCCACGGCCACGACGATCACGCGCATCACCCGTCGGGCCTCATGCGCTGGGTCCAGACGACCAACCACAAGGACATCGGCACGCTCTACCTGTGGTTCAGCTTCAGCATGTTCATGGTGGGCGGCGTGCTTGCCCTCGGCATCCGCGCCGAGCTGTTCCAGCCCGGCCTGCAGTTCTGGCGGCCGGATTTTTTCAACCAGCTGACCACCATGCACGGGCTGATCATGGTGTTCGGCGCGATCATGCCGGCATTCGTCGGCTTCGCCAACTGGCAGGTGCCGATGATGATAGGCGCACCCGACATGGCGTTCGCGCGCCTGAACAACTGGAGCTTCTGGCTGCTGCCGCCGGCGGCGACCCTGCTTGTGACGTCTTTCTTCGTGCCGGGTGGCGCGCCTGCCGCCGGATGGACGATTTATGCGCCGCTCTCAACGCAGATGGGACCCGGCATGGACCTGGGCATATTCGCGCTGCACATCATGGGCGCTTCGTCGATCATGGGCTCGATCAACATCGTGACGACGATCCTCAACATGCGCGCACCCGGCATGACGCTCATGAAAATGCCGCTATTCGTATGGACCTGGCTGATTACCGCCTACCTGCTGATCGCCGTGATGCCGGTGCTCGCCGGTGCGATCACGATGGTGCTGACCGACCGTCATTTCGGCACTAATTTCTTCAATGCGGCGGGCGGCGGCGACCCGGTGATGTTCCAGCACATCTTCTGGTTCTTCGGCCACCCCGAGGTCTACATCATGATACTGCCGGCGTTCGGCATCGTTTCGCAGGTGATCCCCGCGTTCTCGCGCAAGCCGCTGTTCGGCTACGCGTCGATGGTTTACGCCACTTCGTCGATCGCGATATTGAGTTTCATCGTGTGGGCCCACCACATGTTCACCACCGGAATGCCGGCGGCAGGGCAGTTGTTTTTCATGTTCGCCACCATGCTGATCGCGGTGCCGACCGGGGTCAAGGTCTTCAACTGGATCGCGACCATGTGGCGGGGCTCCATGACCTTCGAGACGCCGATGCTGTTCGCCGTCGGCTTCATTTTCGTGTTTTCAATGGGCGGCTTCACGGGCCTCATCCTGGCGATCACGCCGGTTGACATCCAGCTGCAGGACACCTATTACGTCGTCGCGCACTTCCACTACGTGCTGGTCGCCGGTTCGCTGTTCGCGATTTTTGCCGGCACCTACTTCTGGCTGCCCAAGTGGACCGGCCACATGTACGACGAAACGCTCGGCAAATGGCATTTCTGGCTGTCGATGATTTTCTTCAACCTGACTTTTTTCGTGATGCATTTCCTGGGACTCGCCGGCATGCCGCGCCGCATACCGGATTACGCGATGCAGTTTGCGGACTTCAACATGATTGCGTCGATCGGCGCCTTCGGCTTCGGCTTCACACAGTTGATTTTCCTGACGGCGATCATCAAATGCATCAAGGGCGGCGAAAAAGCGACCGAGAAGCCGTGGGAAGGCGCCGATACGCTGGAGTGGACGTTGCCGTCGCCGCCGCCCTACCACTCGTTCGAGACGCCGCCGGTCGTCAAATAGATGAGCCTCGCGATGGATGTCCGGGCGCAAACCGGCAAGTTCAGGACCGCGCTGGTACTCGCATCCGTTGCGCTCGCTTTTTTTATCAGCGTCATCATCCGGCACTGGCTATGGTGACCCAGAATCAGTCGAATCTGCTGACGATGAGGAAGCTCGTCGTCATCGCGATCGCCATGTTCGGCTTCGGTTTTGCGCTGGTGCCGTTCTACAAGAAAATCTGCGAAGTGACCGGCGTGAACAATCTTTTCAAGGCTGACGAGGTGACCAATACGCAGATCGACGCGACGCGGCTGGTGACCATCGAATTCGATTCCAACGTGCGCAGCAACCTGCCGTGGACTTTTCATGCGCTGCAGACCAGCGTGCGCGTACATCCGGGCGAGCTGACGACCGTTATTTATGAAATCAGGAACACTTCGCAGCGCGCGGTAACCGGGCAGGCGATTCCAAGCTACGGGCCGCAGCTTGCCGTGCGCTATTTCAAGAAACTCGAGTGTTTTTGTTTTACGCAACAAACGCTGCAGCCGGGCGAGACGCGGCAGATGCCGGTCGTTTTTGTCATTGACCAGGGGCTGCCGGGGGACGTGAATACCGTCACCCTGTCGTACTCGTTTTTTGAAATCGAAGGCACCGCGGGGAAGGCTGGTTGATGCTGATGACTGAGCCGAGCAAACCGGCATCCGCCACGCCCCTGCAGGTGGCACGCGCGGTATTCTGGTCGTTTTTCGGCATCCGGCGGCGTGCGGATTACGATAAGGACGCCGTGTCGCTGACGCTGGCGCAGGTGATCGTCGCCGGCATCATAGGCGCGATCATATTCGTACTCAGTCTCGTCACGCTGGTACACTTTATCACCCGCTGACGGCAGTAATTGCAATCCAAAGTTACAAGGGAGACCGCATCATGATGAGTCAAGCAGCCCGCTATTTCATTCCAGACCCCTCACGGTGGCCGATTTTCGGCTCGTTCGCGCTGCTCAGCATGGCATTCGGCGCTGCGGCATGGATGAACGAGGGGACGTGGGGCAAGTTCCTGCTGATTGCGGGCGTGTGCGTCCTGTTTTACATGATGTTCGGGTGGTTCGGCAGTGTTGCGCACGAAAGCGAAGGCGGTCGTTATAACCAGCAGGTCGACCGTTCTTTCCGCTGGGGCATGAGCTGGTTCATATTTTCGGAAGTCATGTTCTTCGCCGCTTTCTTCGGCGCGTTGTTCTACATGCGCGTTTTGTCGGTGCCCTGGCTGGGCGACCTTGAGCACAAACTGCTGTGGCCGGATTTCACCGCGCAGTGGCCGACCGCCGGCCCCGGGATCGCCGAGAAATTCACGCCGATGGGCGCCTGGGGCATCCCCGCGCTTAATACCATGCTGCTGCTGTCGTCCGGTGTCACGGTGACGTGGGCGCACTGGGGCATGCTCAAGAACAACCGCACCCAGCTTATCCTCGGCCTGGTCCTGACGATCGCGCTCGGCATGACGTTCCTGGGCTTCCAGGCGTACGAATACAGCCACGCGTATTCGGATCTCAATCTAAGGCTCACGACCGGCGCGTATGGCGCAACCTTCTTCATGCTGACCGGCTTTCACGGTTTTCACGTGACGGTCGGCACTTTGATGCTCATCGTGATTCTGGGACGCAGCATCGCGGGCCACTTCACCGCCGAGCATCATTTCGGCTTCGAAGGCGTGGCGTGGTACTGGCACTTCGTTGACGTCGTGTGGTTGCTGCTGTTCATACTGGTTTACTGGCTCTAGCCAGCGGAAAGGCGAAGAACAAGAAGGAGGATCCCAGAGAGGAATTCGGCGCCGCACCCTGTGCGGCGTTTTTTTTCTACAGCCTGGTGGTGATGAGGCCGAAGTGGTAAGCGAGCATCAGCAGCATGAAAAGCGTAATCGAGAATACGACGCGCCACGTCAGCGCTTTGGCGGTGCGCGTCGACGTGCCTTTGTCCTTGACCATGAAATAGAGCGCAGAGCCCAGGCTCGCGAGTATCAGTACGATGAAGAGCAAAACGATAATTTTCAATTGCAGCCCCGCTTTGGGTGAGTGTAGCCCAGCGCGCGCGCGCTGACCAGCCATGCCGCGACTGCGCTTTCAGCCTTCGCTGTGGCCGACGCTCGCCGCCGTCGCCGGCATCGCGCTGGGGGTGGCGCTCGGCAACTGGCAACTCGGACGCGGGAACGAAAAAGCCGCATTTGCGCAGCGTCTGCAGGCGGCGAACCGCGACGCCATGATTGAACTGCCGGCGGCCGAAATCAAGGCCGACGATGTGGCGTGGCGCAAGGTCGAGGTGCGTGGCCGCTTCGAGCCCAAATATGCGGTATTCATCGATAACCGCATCCTCCACGGCGCGGTGGGCTATTACGTGGTGACGCCGCTCAAGATCGCCGACAGCGAACGCTACGTGCTCGTCAACCGCGGGTGGGTGGCGGGAACCAATTCGCGCGGCCGGTTGCCTGAAGTAACGACGCCGCTGGAAGCGGTCCGCATCACGGGCCTGGCGACGTTGCCGAGCAAACGTTATCTGGAGCTTTCGACCAGGGTTGCCGAGGGCAATGTGTGGCAGAACCTGACGCTCGAACGCTATCGCGCGGCGGTCCCCATAGCCATACAGCCGGTGGTTATCCAGCAGGAGAACGACACCGGCGACGGGCTCAGGCGCGAATGGAGCGCGCCGGACCTCGGCATCGACAAACACTATGGGTACGCGTTTCAGTGGTTTACGCTCGCGGCGGCAATTCTGATTTTTTATCTGGTGCATCATGTCCGAAAACGCGCGTAACAGCCGCCTGAGCCTGTGGCTCATCGGGGCAGTGTGCCTGCTGCCGGTCATTGCCTCGTACATTGCGTATTACGTTGTGCCACCCGGCGGCCATACCAACTACGGTGAATTGATGAACACGCAACCGCTGCCGGACGCGCACCTGCGGCTGGCCGACGGAGCGGCGTTTCAGATGAGCCGGCTGCGCGGCAAGTGGATACTGCTGATGGCGGATTCCGCGCAATGTGGCGAACCCTGCCGGCGCAAGCTTTTTACCTTGCGCCAGTTGCGGCTCACCCAGGGCAAGGACATGGAACGCATCGAGCGCGCGTGGCTCATCAGCGACGATGATTCGCTATCCGCCGGGGTGATGGAAGATTATCGCGGTACCTGGTTCATACGGGCCACCGCCAGCGAACTGCTCAAACGGCTGCCCGCAGACCGGTCGCCCGCCGAGCACATCTACGTCGTCGATCCGCTTGGCAATGTCGTCCTGCGCTACGCACGCGATGCCGAGCCGGGCAGAATGATCAAGGACATCACACGGCTGCTGAAGACGTCGAGGATAGGTTGAATTTCAGGAGGCTCGTATTCGCCGCGGTTGGCCTGACGTTTGTCGTCGTCATCGTCGGCGCTTACGTGCGCTTGCACGATGCCGGGCTCGGTTGTCCTGACTGGCCCGGTTGCTACGGGCATATCGTCGGCGTGCCCGCGACCAGCGATGAGATCGAGCGCGCCGAGCAAGCGTTCCCGGACCGGCCGCTCGAAGCGCACAAGGCGTGGAAGGAAATGTTCCACCGCTACATCGCGGGTGCGCTCGGCGTGCTGCTGTTCGCGATCATGGTGACGGCGTGGCTGCGGCGCCGCGCGCTGGCGCAGTCGCCGTGGCTGCCGACCGCTATCGTCGCGCTGGTTGCGGTCCAGGCGACGCTGGGCATGTGGACGGTGACCATGCTGTTAAAGCCGGTCATCGTTACCCTGCATCTGCTTGGCGGCATGGCGACCCTCGCGCTGGTGACGTGGCTGGCGCTGCGCCAGATTACGCTGCCGCAGTTGGGCGCCGGCGCGCGCCGGTTGCGGCCGTGGGCAGGCGCCAGTCTCGCCATCGTATTCTGTCAGATTGCGCTTGGCGGCTGGGTGTCGACGAATTATGCCGCTCTGGTCTGTCTCGACTTCCCGACTTGCCAGAACGCGTGGCTGCCCGCCATGGATTTCAGGCATGGTTTCCAGTTCGCGCGTGAACTCGGCCTGACGGCGGCGGGTGCGCCGCTCGCGCTCGACGCGTTGACTGCAATCCACTGGGCACACCGCGTTGGCGCGCTGATTACGTTTTTCTACCTCGGCGCATTTGCCGTCGCGCTGATGCGCACCGGCGGCTGCGGGCGCATGGGCGGCGTATTGGCGTTATTGCTGGCGGGACAGGTCGCGCTAGGCATCGCCAACGTGCTGGCTACGCTGCCGTTGCCGGTCGCCGTCGCGCATAACGGCGGCGCGGCGGCTTTGATGACCATGATGGTAGTGATAAACTGCGCCCTTTCCCGCACCGGTATTCGAGCTTAAATGATTTCCCTGACCTGGCAGCAGACATCGTCGCGGTTCGCGCAGTTCCTGGCGCTGACCAAGCCGCGCGTGGTGTCGTTGATCGTGTTCTGCGCCGTGATCGGCATGTTTCTCGCCGTCCCGGCCGGCGTGCTCGACATGCGCTTTGCCATGGTAGCGCTGGCGGCAACCGTGGGCATAGCACTGGTGGCGGGCGCCGCGGCCGCGATCAATTGCCTCGTCGAGCAAAAAATCGATGCCATGATGGCGCGCACGCGCGGCAGGCCGCTGCCGCGCGGAGAACTCACGTCGCTGCAAACGCTGGTGTTTGCCACGATCGTCGGCGGTGGCGGACTGGCGTTGCTTTATCATGAAGTCAACCCGCTGACGATGTGGCTCACGTTCGCGACCTTCATCGGCTATGCGGTCGTCTATACCGTGGTGTTGAAGCCGATGACGCCGCAGAATATCGTGATCGGCGGCGCGTCGGGCGCAATGCCGCCGGTGCTCGGCTGGGCGGCGGTGACGGGAGATATTTCTTTTCAGGCGCTGCTACTGTTCCTGATCATCTTCGCGTGGACGCCGCCGCACTTCTGGGCGCTCGCGCTGTACCGCAAGCACGAGTATGCACGGGCTGGCGTGCCGATGCTGCCGGTGACGCACGGCGACAAATTCACGCGCCTGCACGTGCTGTTTTATACGGTGATCCTGGTTGCGGTGACGCTGCTGCCGTTCGCCACGCACATGAGCGGACTGATCTACGTTGCCGCGGCGGTCGTGCTGGGCGCGGTGTTTCTCTATTACGCGATCATGATTTACCGCGATTACAGCGATCGGCTGGCCCAAACCACCTTTCGGTATTCGATTCTGTATCTGACCCTGCTGTTCGCGGCGCTGCTGGTCGACCACTACGCAACGTTCTGAGTTTGCGATGAACCGGTTGGCGGCAGCTGTTCTCGCCTTGTTGCTCGCCGCGTGCGGGGACACAGCCCCGAAATTCCAGTTGACCGATGTTACCGGCGCTGACTTCGCGCGTACCCTGCAATTGACCGATCATAACGGCAAGCCGCGCACACTGGCCGAATTCAAAGGCAAGGTTGTCGCCGTGTTTTTTGGTTACACGCATTGTCCCGATGTCTGTCCGGTCACGCTCAGTGAGTTTGCATCCGTCGCCAATGAGCTGGGCAAGGACGCCGCGCGCATGCAGGTGCTGTTCATTACCGTCGATCCCGAGCGCGACACGCCACAAGTGCTTGCCAAGTACGTGCCGGCGTTTAACCCGGCGTTTCTCGGGCTGTACGGGGACGCCGAGGCAACCGCGCGGACGGCCAAGGAATTCAAGGTTTTCTTCCAGAAACAGCCGGCGCCGGGCGGCGGCTATACCGTCGATCACGCGGCCGGAACCTATATTTACGACACGGCGGGACGGTTGCGCCTGTTTGCGAGCTACGGTCAGGGCGCCGCGAAGATGTTGAGCGACATCCGCGTGTTGCTGGCGCAGGCCGAAACCTCTGACACGGGGCGCGCAAAGTAGCGCGGCGCGGGCGCCAACGCGCTTTCTCGGCCAACGGCTGGAACCAACATTAACCCGTCCGCGCCCGGGCCTCAGGTGTCGGCGGGCGCCGCAAGCAGGTTGCGTAAGTCCGTCTTCAGTACTTTGCCGTAGTTGTTCTTCGGCAGCGCGTCGACAAAGCGATACTCCCTGGGGCGCTTGAAGCGGGCGATGCGTTCGCGGCAGGCCTGGTCCAGTTCGGCAGCCGTCAGCGTAACGCCCGGTTTGGCGACCACGAACGCAACCACGGTCTCGCCCCATTTGTGATCGCGCTTCCCGACGACCGAGACTTCGGCGACACCCGCGTGCGCCAGCAGCGCTTCCTCGACTTCGCGTGGATATATGTTGGAGCCGCCCGAAATGATCACGTCTTTCGAACGGTCCTTGAGCGTGAGAAAGCCGTATTCGTCGAAACTGCCGACGTCCCCCGTATGCAGCCAGCCGCCGCGCAGTGTTTCGGCGCTGGCCTGCGGGTCGCGCCAATAGCCGGCCATCACGACGTCACCGCGGCACACCACCTCGCCGACCTCGCCCGCCGGCACGGGTTCATCGAGTTCGTTCACCACGCGCACTTCGACATCCGTCCGTGCGATGCCCACCGAAGCCAGCCGCGCCGCGCAGTCCGCGTTTGCGGATTCGTAATGCGCCGTTTTGGGGAGAACGGTAATCGTCATGGGCGCTTCCCCCTGCCCGTAGATCTGGACAAATTTCCGGCCGAGCACTGACAGCGCGCGCCGCATGTCCGCGAGATACATCGGCCCGCCGCCATAGACTATGGTCTTTAGATTCGCCGTATCGGCACGTGTCGTCGCGGCGCATTCGACCAATCCGCTCACCATGGTCGGGGCAAGGAACAAAGTCGCACCCGGCCACCGGGCAATCAATCCCAGCACGGATTCCGCGGCAAAGCCGCCGCCCGCGGGTATGACGTGGTTTGCCGCTTTCGCGATATGCGCAATCGCGTACAAGCCCGAACCGTGCGACAGGGGTGCTGCATGAATGATGCAATCAAGCGCCGAAATCGGGTCGACATCCGCGAGATAATTCATCGTCATCGCCAGCAGATTGCGATGCGACAGCATGGCGCCCTTGGGGCGGCCGGTGGTGCCCGAGGTGTAGAACAGCCAGGCCAGATCGTCGGGGTTGACACCTGCGCATTGCGGCAGCGCCGCGCCCTGCCTCAGCGCTGCATAGTCCTGCGCATCGGTCGCAATCACCGCGGCGAGCGATTGTGAGACGCCGGCGAGCGGTGTAACCGCCGCGGCGATGTCCGGCGTAACAAAGGCGAGCCGGGCGCCGCTATGCTCGAGTATCCATGCGAGTTCGCGCGGATGCAGCCTGGCGTTGATCGGTACCGCGGCGAGTCCCGCAAACCAGGTCGCGAATAACAACTGCAAATACTCGGTGCAATTGGTCATGACCAGCGCGACGCGGTCGCCCGCCTGCAGCCGGTGACGCGTGCGCAGGTTGTGCGCAATGACCGCGACACGTTCGAGCATCTGACCGTACAAGAGTACCACTTCATGGCCGCTCGAGATTGCCGGCCGGCGC
>JAYWDM010000514.1:0-10200 GCA_043779885.1 Betaproteobacteria bacterium
GCCGGCGACGCCGCTACGGTCACTTTGCGTGCCGTCGCGAATACCGCGGGGTCCGCGCGCAGCGGCTCGCGAAAATCCGCCGCCGAAAGCGCCTGACCATGCAGCGCCAGCGCAACACAATACTTGAGATCGAATTTACCCTCCAGCCCTGACGTTGGCGCGCCGCTTTTTGCGCCGGTAATCTGATTGGCGAGCTCGCCCACCTCGGCGCGTATCGCGCGCACTTGCGTGAGATCGAATTGCTTTGCATGCAGCGCACGCCCCGCATCGACGGCCGGATGCGTCAGATGACAGGCCGCATAGGGTTTGAAGCTGTTGTTGAGGATCTCCCATCCTGAAAAATCTGCCGGTCTGATGCGCACGCTCTGGTCCTGCACCAGCGCACTATCGAGTCCTCCCGCTGACTCGAGCAGGTCGGCCGCCGCGCAGAAGCCTCCGGCCGCAAGTTGCGCGGAGAGCACGCCATCCATGGCGGCTTTACCGGCGTGGAACGGCTTGGCCATCGTTCCGAACGACGCGATCAATCCGCTGGTCTGAGTAGCTGCAGTACCCAGCGCGTGGAGCGTACGTTCGACGTCGAGTTTCAGCAATACGGCGCTGGCGGCTGCCGCGCCCAGGCGTCCGAACACTCCGGTGGCGTGCCATCCGCGCGCGGTCACCGCCTCGCCCAGCCCATAGCCGACCCGTGACGCGGTTTCGAAACCGGCGACGAAAGCGGCCAGCATGGCCGCCTCGCTTGCGCCGGTCTCCTCGCCGAGCGCCAGCGTCGCCGCCCACACCGGCGCGCTGGTATGCGTTACCGCTTTCACGTACGTGTCGTCAAAATCGAGGCAATGCGCGAGCGTGCCGTTGCACAGCGCCGCGAGCGCAGCGCAGGCTTGTCCGCCTGACAGGACGGTGGCGCGCCCGCTGCTTTGCCATCCGGTCGCGACCGCGCCCACAATCCGGCCGGCGTCTTCCTCCCATGCGCCCATGGCGACCCCGAACCAGTCGGCGAGGCACAGTCGCGCCGCGTCGATAACCGCGGGCGGCAGATCGCGCTGGTGAGCCGAGGCGACATATTGCGCAATGACACGGCTGTTCGGGATGCTCGCGGATTTCATAATTGCCTCATCGGTAATCAGATTATTTTCTTCTGCCGCAAATCTGCAATCTGCGCCATCGAATATCCCGCGGCAAGCAGGATCTCCTCCGCATGCTCGCCCAGACCGGGCGCCGGCCGGTGGGCACGCCGCGCCAGTCCCGCGTGCGCCAGCGGATTCACGAGATGCGGGATGCGTCCCTCTGCCGGATGATCGATATGATTGATGATATTGCGCGCAGCTACGTGCGGCAGCGCCACCGCTTCATCGGGCGTGCACACCGGGCAAATGGCGATACCCGTCTGCTCGACTTGATGCATGATTTCCGACCACGTAAGGGACCCGCAGTAATGCGCCAGCGCGGCGCGATAAATGCTGTGACGCTCACCGTGCGCACTCAAACGGTCCGCCGGCGTTTCATCTTCCGACACCAGCTCGGGCCTGCCGATGTGAGTACAAAACTCCCGCCACGCTTTGGTTTCCAGCAATGACACGGCGACCGGCTTGCCGTCCTTCGATAAGTAGGTCGAATAACGCGGATTGCCGCCGAAGGTTTCCATGCGCGGCTCACCGCTGTGCCCCACCACGCGCGCCAATGCGGAACTCAGCGGTATCAGGCACATGTTGTAAAGCACCTCGAACATCGCGAGATCGACTTCGCAGCCGACGCCGGTTTTGGCGCGTTGCGCAAGCGCGGCCTGCACGCCGATCACCGCGTACAGCGCGCCGGCGAAATCGGCGGCCTGAAATCCGGGGACGGCGGGCGGGTTGATGTCCTCGAGATCGCATCCCATCAATCCGGTGAGGCCCTGGATCACCAGATCGTGCCCCGCGATATGCGACAGCGGCCCGCTCTGCCCAAAGCCGGAGATGGAGCAATAAATGATGCGCGAATTGAAACTCCGGATGGTCGGGTAATCGATCCCGAGCTTGCGCGCGCCCCCGGGCCGGTACGACTCGATTGCGACATCAGCGTCCTCGAGCAGGCGCCGCACGACGTCGCGCCCTGCCGGCTGGTTCAGATCGAGCGCGATACTGCGCTTGTTGGCATTCACCGCGTTGAAGTAAACGCTGTTCTCGCGATAGCGCGGCTGGTTATGCCGGCTCGGATCGCCGATCCCGGGCCGCTCGACCTTGATCACGTCGGCGCCGAGTTCGCCCAGCATCTGGGTCGCAAACGGACCCGGCAGCAACTGGCTGAAATCGATCACCCGCACGCCTTCAAGCGGCAACGGTCTGGCGTTTTGAGTTTCAGCGCTCGTCATGTTTGGATCCTGATCGGTTTGTATCGTTGGTGCGAATAGAATTGCCGGGCTACGTTTGCACGGCCTGAGCGCCGGCGATTTGCGCCATGAGCGCGGCATGATCCTCATCCAGCCCCGACATGCGATCAGGGCGCAGCGCTGGAGTCACCGTAAGGCCCAATGGCGCCACAAAGATTGAAGCGGTGGCGCCACCGGTGGTGGCGACGTTGTGCAATGAACCGCGTTTTCTGAGCACCGATAGTGCGAGCACTTCGTCAGCTTCCAGCACGGGGGCTGCCGCCATGCCGTGGCCGGCGAGACTCCGTACCAGGTCCAGCCGGGTCATGTCTGCCGCCGCCGTGGCGCCAAGAACGCGCGTAACGGCTTCACGCTCAGCGCCAACCACCACCCAACCATCGCGTGTTTCCCATTGCGAAACGGGTTCCACCGCCGACGCACCGTCAGGCCAGGCAAGTTGTGTAAGCCAGGCCACTGCGTCAGACATGGCGATGTCCACCGACTGCCCGCGCCCCGAACGTTCGCGCTCCGCCAGAGCGGCAAGTATTCCCGCTGCCGCGAAATGCCCCGCGAGCTGGTCCGCAATCGAATACCCGACGCGCAAAGGAACCTGCCCGTCGCCGATTAACGCCGTAATACCCAATCGACCCTGCATGACCGTATCCAGTGCAGCGAGCTTGGGGCCGCCGATCCCGAATCCCGAAACCGACCCATAGATGACGCGGGGGTGTCGGACGGTCACGGCGTCCGCACCGAAGCCCATGCGCTCCAGCGCTTCCGGGCGCAGGTTCTGCAGAACGACGTCGGCATTGGCAATCAACGCCCACAGCTCTTCGCGCGCGTCCGCCCGGCGAAGATCCAGCACGATGGAACGCTTGCCGGCATTATAGTTGGCGAAATATCCGCTCACGCCACCGCATGCCGGCGTCCAGCGGCGACAGTCTTCGCCGCCGGGAGATTCGACCTTGATCACTTCCGCCCCGAGGCTCGTCAGCACGAAGCCGGCCAGCGGGCCGGCGGCATAGCGGCTGATTTCGATTACGCGGATACCCTGTAGCGGCATGCGGGCTGGCACTGCGCCGTGCGCAGCGCGCGGGCGAACGGCCAGGTCAGCGGGAATTGCGCCCGACCTCCCCGCTGGCGCAGTCGCCTGCATGGCGGGAGTTCGGCTAAGTTGCAGTGCGTTGCGCGCGGCGCACAACGTGCCTTGCCCATCACGATCCAATCGCCGCACGGTGCCGCTCTTGCGCAACAATTCGTCCGCAACCACCTCGGGAATACTGAGCGCAGGTCCGGCCGGAATGTTAATTGCCGACATCGCGTCGACGACTTGTCCGATGCTGTGCCGGCTGACCCACGCGTCTACTATCCCGTCAACCTGCTCCGCGTGCATGACTCTTGCAGCCGCGGCAGAAAAACGCGGATCGTTTTTCAACTCGACACGTCCGATCACGTCCAGTATGCCCTGCCACTGCGCATCGCTCGCCGAACAAATCAGCACCCAGCCGTCGCGCGCGCGAAACACGTTCCATGGACAACAGATCGGATGCCGGCAGCCGATGCGGAATCCGCGCGCGTTGCCGGCCACGACCATCGGCAGGTGGGTGCGAAGTTGATCCGCCATCACTTCAATCAGGCTCAGGTCGATCAACTGGCCGATGCCGTCGCGATCGCGCACCCGGAGCGCCGCGAGGATGGCGCTCACCGCGATTACCGCCGCGCTCAGTTCCGCCACCGGCACCCGCACGAATTCCGGCCGGCCACCCTGCCTGCCGGTAACGGCCATCAGTCCGCCTGTGGCCTGCACCAGCGGATCACTCGCCGCGACCGGCAGGTCGTCCGCATGTAATCCCGCGGGTGAAATCACGCACACGACCGTGGTTCCCGCACCCGCCTCCAGCAATGACGTGAAGATGCCGTGATCGGGATCATCCGCCGCGGGCGGATCGAACAGCAGCACATCGGCCGCCGCGTGCAAACGGCGCCAGTCGCGATCGCATCCGGCAGTCCCCGGCGTCAGTTGCACGCGATCCTTGCCGCCGGTTCGCAGCAATTGCTCCTGGAACGGCATCCGCGCGAGCCGCTGCGCCTCGTCCGGCAGTTCGGCCAGCAGGACGCGCGCGCCCAGCGCAGCGAGCAAACTGGCGCACGCCGCAGTGGCGATGCGGCCGGCGCGTTCGACCACGACCAAACCCGACAATGCGCCCTGAGGTGCGGCCATCGGTCGCTATTCGGCGGCGCGCCGGCTGCCGCGAAACGCTTCCATGCCGGTCAGTTCGCGGCCGTGTATGAGCGCCAGAATCTCGTTGGTGCCGTCCGGTATGGGCACCATCCGGATATCACGATACAGGGCTTCGACCCTGGCCTCGGTCGACAGGCCCATCGCGCCCAACACATTCATCGCCTGCCACACGGCCTCGCGACATGCGTTCTGGGCGTAGCGCTTCGCCATCGCGGCCGCGCCCTCGGCAGGCTGGCCGTGATCGATCAGCGACAGCGCGTGGTAACACATCAGGCGGCTGGCGGTGATCGCGGTGGCCATATCGGAAAGATTTTTCTGCATCAGCTGATGCGCCGCGATCGGCTTGCCGAACTGCTTGCGCACTTTGGCGTAATCGATCGCGATGTCGTACGCCCGTTGCGCCATGTGCACGGCCAGCAAACCAAACAGCGGACGGTTGATTGCCCAGCTCGACTTGAGCACTTCCGTCCCGCCCGCCGTGGACTCGATCAGGTTTTCAACGGGCACCCGGCAGTCGTCGAACACGACTTCACCGAGCATTCCCTGGCGCAAGCCGATGGTGTCTATCTCGCGCGCCTCGAACGGCGAGTGTTCCCGCTCGACGACCACCTTCACGACTTTGTCGCGGGACGCCCCTTCCCGGCAGTCGAGGCAGGTGACGAAAATGACATCGCAGGCGGACGCGTTGGTGATCCACATCTTGCGGCCGTTCAATACCAGCGTGTCTCCCTGCCGCGTGACGCGTGTCTTGATGCCGCGCGGATCGGACCCCGTATCCGGTTCCGTTGAACCGGTGCACGCGATCTTGCGACCCTTGATCAGGTCCGGCAGGAAGCGCCGGCGCTGCGCGTCGTTGCAATCGGCATGCAGCCGCGCCACGGACGCCTCCTGCGCAATCAGCGACACGCCGAGCGCGGGCGGAATCTCTTCGAACATGATTCCATAATCGAGCATCGTGATGCCCGGACCGCCCGCAGCTTCCGGCAATCGCGCCGCCGTGAGTCCGATTTCCGCCAGCTTGCCGAATATCGCGAGAAAGACGGATTTCGGCAATGTCTGGTTGGCGTCATGCTTGTCGATTTGCGGGTAAATCTCGCGCGCAACGAGCCGGCGCACCGTGTCGCGCATCAATTCCTGGTCCGGCGTCAGCCTGAAATCCACGCGGCGTGATCTCCCTTGTTGTCTTCTTTGCTGGGTATCATACGGAAAATCCGCCAGTACCGCGGCGGCTCAATCGGTTTTTTTCTTCGCCCGGAAGTTGGGCTTGCGCTTCTCGCGGAAGGCTGCGCCGGCTTCCTTCGCCTCGTCGGTTTTATAGTACAGAGCCACCGCCTGAAAGCCGAGATTCGACGCGCCGCGTATGCTCTCGGTGTCGGCATTGAACGAACGTTTCGCGATCGCGATGGCGGTCGGGCTGTGCCCGCAGATTTCCGCGCACCAGCGCCCGACCTCGGCGTCGAGTTCCTCGTCGGGAACGACCGCGTTGACCAGGCCCATGGCCAGCGCCTCCCGCGCGCTGTACCGGCGGCACAGGTACCACATCTCGCGCGCCTTCTTCTCGCCGATGATGCGCGCGAGGTAGGCCGTGCCGAAACCGGGGTCGACCGAGCCCATCTTCGGTCCCACCTGGCCGAACACCGCGCTCTCCCCTGCGATGGTCAGGTCACACAGCGTGCACATGACGTTGCCACCGCCGATCGCGTATCCGCGCACCTTCGCGATGACCGGCTTCGGCACGTCACGAATCGCCGCGTGCAGCTGTTCGACCGGCACGCCTATCGTGCCGTGTCCCGCACGTTCCGATTTCGGATTGGACGTATCGCCGCCCACGCCGAATGCCCGCGTGCCGGCGCCGGTCAATACGATTACGCCGATGCTCGTGTTCCAGCCGGCACGATGGATCGCATGCGTCACTTCCTGATACGTACCTGTCCGGAACGCGTTCAGCCGGTCGGCGCGGTTGACTGTAATCGTCGCCACCCCGTCGTCCTCTTCGTACAGAACATCTTCGTAATTCATTTCTTCCGCCACGGTGCCTCCGGGTTGGTTGCGGCAATCGGTCAATATGGACATAACGTGGACCGTGAGCTAGTCTAGCGTCACCGTATTTCACAGTCCAGCAGGTGGACAATCAGATGGTAGCGGGGCGCGCCATGCATTATCGACCGGAGAAGCAGATGACAATCAGGACGCCGCGCGATGCGTGTTGCGCACTACTCACAGGGTTGTTGCTGATGGTCGCGCATGCGTCTATTGCGGCGGACTACCCGAACCGGCAGATACGGCTGATCGTGCCGTACGCGGCAGGCGGCGCAACTGACGTCACCAGCCGCACGCTCGCGCCCCGGCTGTCGGAAAAACTGGGGCAGCAGATCATCGTCGACAACCGTCCGGGCGGCGCCGCGATACTGGGCATGAATATGGTCGCGAAATCCCCGCCTGATGGCTACACCCTGCTGATGGCGACGATTGCGTTTGCGGCAAATCCCGCCCTCTACAGCAAACTGCCATTCGACTCGCTGAAAGACTTCACTCCGGTGAGCCTGGTCACGACAGTGCCGACCGTTCTCGCGATCCACCCGTCGGTACCGGCGCGTTCCGTGCGCGAACTGATTGCGTTGGCGAAGGCAAAACCAGGCAGCCTCAATTTCGCATCCGCGGGCAATGGCACAATCAATCATCTGGCCCCGGAACTGCTGAAATTCATGACCGGCACCAACATGGTCCACGTGCCGTACAAAGGGGGCAGTTTCGTGGTGACGGCGTTACTCAGCGGGGAAGTGTCCATGGCGTTCGCCACTACGCCCACTTCCCTTGAATTCTTCAAGCAGGGAAAACTGATTCCGCTGGCCGTCAGCGGCGCCCATCGCATCGACGTCTTACCCAACGTACCGGCGCTGGGCGAGACCGTGAAAGGATTCGATGCGGTTGAATGGCAGGGGATCGTGGTTCCGGCCGGCACGCCCAAAGAAGCGATCAGCCTGCTGCATAAGGAAATCGTCAGCACATTGAGTGATCCCGTCGTCAGGGAGCGCATTCTGGCGCAAGGGTCGGTTATCGTCGGCAGCACCCCGCAGGAATTCGAAACCCATATCAAGGCCGATCTGGTGAAATGGGCCCGAGTGGCGAAGGAAGCCGGCATCAAGGCCGACTGATCCGCTGCGCGCGGCGGAACCTCGCTGCCTGAACGGCATGATGTGATGGCCAAAGTCGGTATACCCGTTCCGGTTGCACTCTTCGAGCAACTCCGCGTACACCTGCGGATTGAACAGGTAGTTGCCCATCGAGGCATAGGCTTGGTCCGGATCGCCAGGTATCGGCGCCGGTTTCCGCGCGTGACTGATTTCGATCAAGGCTGCATAAACGAACTTCGTGGAGGACATTGCCGTGACCTATAAGACCATCCTCGTTCACATCGACGCCGGTAATCGGTGCCCGGCACGCGTCGATATCGCAATTCGCCTCGCGCTTCAGTACGATGCGCATCTGATCGGGCTGAACGCCCTGACTTTGATCGAGATCCCGGGCTACGTACAGGCGGAAGTGGCCGGCATGAAGCTCGTCGAATTCCAGAAGCGCTACGCCGGCGAACAGGCAGCGCATGGCAAAACGATCTTTAGCAAAGCGCTTGCCGCCTCCGCACCCGCAAGCTCGGAATGGCGCACAACCGGGCTGGATGCGGTAGACGCCGTCACGCTGCATGGGCGCTATGCCGATCTGATCGTCCTCGGCCAGCCCAATCCGGCGGACAATCCGGGAGTCGGCAGCAGCTTTGCCGAACACGTAGTGCTCGAAGCGGGCCGCCCCGTGCTGATGATTCCCTATGCGGGAAATTTCGCTACCATCGGCGGGCGTGTCCTTGTCGGATGGAACGGGAGCCGCGAGGCGACTCGCGCGGTTACCGATGCGATCCCATTCCTGCAGCGGGCCGAAGTCGTTCACGTCATTGTGATACAACCGCACGCCGGCGAGCACGGCGCGATGCCCGGCAGCGACATAGCGCTATACCTTGCGCGGCACGGGGTGCACGTCGAAGTGCACGTTGATCACGCCGGCGAGATTGACGTTGGCAACGAGATGTTGTCGCGCGCCGCCGACTTCAGCGCGGACCTGATTGTCATGGGCGCCTACGGGCATTCGCGTTTCCGGGAACTGGTGATGGGCGGCGCCAGCCGCACGCTGATCAATTCGATGACGGTGCCGGTACTGCTGTCGCATTGAACTTAATGCCGAAAGTACACCTCGCACGGCAACCCCAGTGCGATGCGCGGCTTCGCTTCACGTCTGCTCCGCGCACCCGCTCACCCACATGCGGTAATGCTTCACTTCGTCTGCTGCGATCAGCTCACGGCGGGCCTTGCACCACCCCCCAAAAAAAAGAAACAGCCTACCCGGCAGGCCGTTGAATTGTTGGTTGCGGGGATAGGATTTGAACCCATGACCTGCGGGTTATGAGGGGAGAATCTGGACTACGCAGTTGTTTAATAATCAGTCGCTTACGACGCTTGCCCATTCGCCTTTCAATGTAGTTTGGGCACAAATCGGTCACAGCTAATCCCAGTGGGTCATAAAAGAGAAAACTTGCCGTTAAACGAGTTTAATACGTACACAATATTCAACGCGGCTAATAACTGATGGTACTACGCGACACTACGCTTGCCAAACCGTGTCAACTCGGTATCATGTGTATATCCGTGTAGATACATCGAGGAAAACATGAGACTTCAATTAGCTAAATGGGGCAACAGCCTGGCGGTAAGACTTCCGGCCGAATGCGTCCGCGCTGCCGGCCTGCGGCAAGGCGATAGCGTCGATGCGGAGATTACGCCGGCAGGAAAAATCACGCTTACCCCCGCTAAAGCATTCGACAAAGCTGCATTCCTGCAGCGGCTACGTAAACTGCGCCAAGGCATGCCAGTGAGCGAACCTGTAGTCGAACAAATGCGCCAGAAGGCCCGCTACTGATGGTTTATATCGATACCAGCGCGGCTGTGCCCTTGTTCGTGGCAGAGCCATCGAGCGATCTTATAGATCGTTGGTTCAGTGCATGCGATGTTCCCGTGGTTTCATCGGATTGGATCCTCACCGAGTTTGCCAGCGCGCTATCCATCAAGGAGCGATCGGGAACACTGACGGCCAAGGATGGGAAGACTGCATGGCGCAGCTTCGAAACATTTTGCCAATCGGGTTTACGCCTGGCTCCCGTGAGCCGGCACGCCTTCGAAGAGGCGGCCAAAATGGTTCGCGAACCCGCACGCGGGTTGCGGTCAGGCGACGCACTGCATCTTGCCGTGGCGCAGGAGATCGGCGCTAAGACCATCGTCACCTTGGACGCCACGATGGCCCGCTACGCACAGCGCCTCAAAATGAAGACTGTGGATCTTTCGTAGGCATTAGACTTGTCGTCACGCGGGTTCGATAACTACGGCTTCGCGAAGGCTCAACTCAATTTCCGGACACCTTTTCCCGGTTCTTGCCGGCCTGCAACGCTATGCCGCTTCCTTCATCGGTTGCACATCGCGATTGATCTTTGATTCAAGGGATTGCTGCGCCACTCGCAGATCGTAGTGAGCTTGCCAGTTGAGCCAGGATTGCGCATCGGTGCCAAAGTAGC
>JAYWDM010000515.1:0-3623 GCA_043779885.1 Betaproteobacteria bacterium
TCGGGTTGTTCGAACTGGAGAAGGCGCTGTACGAGTTGCGCTACGAGGTTGGCAATCGCCCGGCCTGGATCAATGTGCCGCTGCAGGGCGTGCTCGCGCTGTGCGGACTCGCACCTGACACCGGCATGGATAACGCGACGCACTCACCCGGAGGCTGAAATGGATAAAGTCGACATCATGCTCGAACCCGTGCGGGCGTTCCTGCTCCAGATCGCGGGGTTCCTGCCCCGGCTCGCGCTCGCGATCGGTGTGCTGATCGCGGGCTGGCTGCTCGCCAAGTTCGCGATGTTCGCGATTGTCAGGGGCCTGCGCGCGATCAATTTCAACGTCCTCACCGAGCGCGCCGGCCTGGACGGCTTCCTGCGTCAGGGGGGCGTCGAGACCGACACCACCGGCATCCTCGGTCTGCTCGTCTACTGGCTGGTCATTCTCGCCGCACTCATCATCGGCTTCAACAGCATGGGGCTCACCTACATCACCGGGCTCCTGGGTCAGGTCGTCCTGTTCGTACCCAAGGTCATCGTCGCCCTGCTGATACTCGCTTTCGGCGCGTACTTCGCGCGCTTCGTCGGCAACGCGGTGATCACCTACTGCAAAAACGTCAACCTTCAGGACGCCGAAGTACTGGGCAGGCTGGCGCAGTACGCGATCATGACTTTCGTCGTGCTGATCGCGCTGGACCAGGTGAACGTGGGCGGGGACATCGTCCGGCAGAGTTTTCTCATCATCCTGGCAGGCGTCGTGTTTGCCGTCGCGCTCGCCTTCGGACTCGGCGGCAAGGCAGCGGCCGCGGAACTCATCGATCGCTGGTGGCCGCGGGACGGCAAGAACGACGGCGACTAGCTTCCCGAAGGCATCGAGCATGAATCCGATTACCGCCGTGTGGCCCGGCCGTCCCTATCCGCGCGGCGCGATCTGGGACGGCGAAGGCGTCAACTTCGCGCTGTTTTCCGAGCACGCGGAAAAGGTCGAATTGTGCATTTTCGACGATGACGGCCGGCGCGAGCTCCAGCGCGTCGAACTGCGCGAGCAGACCGATCTGGTCTGGCATTGCTATCTGCCGGAGGCGCGCCCGGGCATGCTCTACGGCTACCGCGTCCACGGCCCGTACAAGCCCGAGGAGGGGCACCGCTTCAACCCGCACAAGCTGTTGCTCGATCCCTATGCGCGGAACATCGACGGCCAGGTGCGCTGGAGCGACGCGATTTTCGGCTACACCATCGGCAGCAAGCGCGAGGACCTCTCGTTCGACCGCCGCGACAGCGCGCGCGGCATGCCCAAGTGCAAAGTGATCGACCCGGCGTTCACCTGGGGCGAAGACCGGCACCCGAACGTGCCGTGGAATGACGTCGTCATCTACGAGACGCACGTGTGCGGATTCACCATGCGCAATGCGGAAATTCCGCCGGCGATGCGCGGCACCTACGCGGGCCTGTCGAGCGCGCCCGCGATCGAGTATTTGAAGCGTCTTGGCGTCACCACGGTCGAACTGATGCCGGTGCACGCGTTCGTCGACGAACGCTACCTGGTCGAACGCGGCCTGACCAACTACTGGGGCTACAACACCATCGGCTATTTCGCGCCGGAGCGGCATTATTCCGCCTCGGGCAAAGTCGCCGAATTCAAGACCATGGTGAAAACGCTGCACTCCGCGGGACTCGAAGTCATCCTCGACGTGGTCTACAACCACACCGCCGAAGGCAATCACCTGGGCCCGACACTGTCGTTTCGCGGCGTGGACAACGCGTCCTACTACCGCCTGACGCCGGAGAACCGGCGCTACTACGCCGACTTTACCGGCTGCGGCAATACGCTGAACATGGTCCACCCGCGCATCCTGCAGGTGATCATGGATTCCCTGCGCTACTGGGCCACCGAGATGCACGTCGATGGTTTCCGCTTTGACCTGGCCTCGGCGCTCGCGCGCGAACTGCACGACGTAGACCGCCTCGGGGCGTTTTTCGACATTCTGCGCCAGGACCCGGTGCTCAACGGGGTAAAGCTCATCGCCGAGCCGTGGGATCTGGGCGAAGGCGGATACCAGGTGGGCAACTTCCCGGTCGGCTGGTCCGAGTGGAACGACAAATACCGCGACACCGTGCGCGCTTACTGGAAGGGCGACGGCGGGCTGATAGGCGAATTCGCCCAGCGCATTACCGGCTCGAGCGATCTGTACGGTCACGGTGGCCGCCGTCCGCATGCGAGCATCAACTTCGTGAGCGCCCACGACGGATTTACACTTGCCGACGTCGTCGCCTACAACGACAAGCATAACGAGGCGAACCAGGAGGGCGGCCGCGACGGCCACGACAACAATCTGTCGTGGAATTGCGGCGTGGAAGGTCTCACGGACGATCCCGCGGTGCGCGCACTGCGGGCGCGCCAGCAGCGCAACCTGCTCGCCACGGTGCTGCTGTCTCAGGGCGCACCGATGCTGCTCGCCGGGGACGAGGTCGGCCGCAGTCAGGGCGGCAACAACAATGCCTACTGCCAGGACAGCGAATTTTTCTGGATCGACTGGGCGCTGGACGACGACAAACGCAAGCTGCTGGCGTTCACGCAGCGGGTGATTGCACTGCGCCACGCGCACCCGGTGTTCCGCCGGCGCGACTTCTACAAGGGACATCCGGTGCGCGGAGAAGGCGTCAGGGACATCGCCTGGCTGCGACCCGAAGGCGGCGAAATGACCGACGACGAGTGGAGCCAGCACTTCGCCCGCTGCCTCGGCATGTACCTGGCGGGCGACGCGCTGACCGAAACCGACGCGCGCGGCCGGCCGGTGCGCGACCAGAACTTCCTGGTACTGTTCAACGCGCATCACGAACCGATCCCGTTCAGGCTGCCGGATTACGCGGGCTGCCGCTGGAACGCGCTGCTCGACACCGCGTTCGAGGATGGGCTGGCAAGCGGCGGGACCTTCGATGCGGGTCTCGATTACGACCTCAAGGGACGCTCCCTCGTGCTGCTCCAGCAGAGCAGGTGAACAAGTGATGCGCGCGCCGCGGCGCAACGCGCTTCAGGCGCGGTGCGGACACGCCGCGCAGGATGCTCGGCCGACAACGGCAAGTCCCCGGTGAAGCACCGCCACGCGATGCCTTTCGGGGCGGAATTGCCGGGCGATGGCATGACGCGCTTCCGGCTGTGGGCGCCCGGCGCGAGGCAGGTGACGCTCGCCATCACGTCCGGCACACGCCAAACCCACGCGCCCATGACCGCGATTGAAGACGGCTGGTTCGCGGCGAACGTACCGGATGCGCCGGCGGGCACGCGTTACGCGTATCGCGCCGGCGATACCCGCTTTCCCGACCCGGCATCGCGCTTTAATCCGGACGACGTGCATGGCGCAAGCATGGTCGTCGATCCACTCGCATTCGAGTGGCGCGACGACGGCTGGACCGGCCGCGCCTGGGAAACAGCGGTCATCTACGAATTGCACATCGGCACGTTCACGCCGGAAGGGACGTTCGACGCGGCGATCGGCAGGCTGGATTACCTCGCCGATCTCGGCGTCACCGCACTGGAACTCATGCCGGTGGCGGACTTTCCCGGGCAGCGCAACTGGGGTTACGACGGCGTGCTGCCGTTCGCGCCGGATGCTTCCTACGGCACGCCGGGCGACCTCA
>JAYWDM010000516.1:0-3623 GCA_043779885.1 Betaproteobacteria bacterium
TTGCGCAAAATACGAGATTGCCGCGCTGACCGCCACGCTACGCTCGCGGCTGACGGCTCACCGCAATGACAGCATGATGTGTTTTTCAACAAACTGCTACAGGGCAGCATTGGTTTTCTATCTGCGTTTATCTGCGGCTGATTGTCGTTTCCTGTATTTTTGAGATGAGTCCCAGACTATGACGATGGCGCGTTGGGCCTTAGGCGTTCTGACAGCCGGCATCGCGGTGCTCGGCGCGGATCTGGCATGCGGCCAGAATTATCCGAACAAACCCGTGCGCATACTCACGGCGGAGCCCGGTGGCGGTCTCGATTTTCAGGCGCGTCTGATCGCACAAGGCCTCGCCGCTTCTTTCGGCAAACAGGTCATAGTGGAAAACCACGGCGGCGGCGTTTTCGCGGCGGAAATCGTCGCCAAAGCGCCGGCGGACGGTTACAGCCTGCTGTTCTATGGCAGCAATGTGTGGCTCGCGCCGCTTTTGAGCAGCAATGTACCGTGGAATCCCGAGAAAGATTTCGCGCCGGTTGCGTTGGCGGTGAGATCGCCCAATCTGGTTGTCGTGCATCCGTCATTGCCGGTGAAGTCGGTCCAGGAATTGATAGTCCTGGCGAAGGCACGGCCCGGGGAACTCAACTATGCGTCCGGCTCAGCCGGTTCCTCGCCTCATCTCGCCGCGGAATTGTTCAAGTACATGGCCGGCGTGAACATCGTGCGCATTCCTTACCGGGGCAATGCGCTAGCCTACACTGACGTGATTCGCGGCCAGGTGCAGCTGATATTTCCCACCGCGAGTTCCGTCGCTCCGCATCTGCAGTCGCGCCGGTTGCGTCCGCTGGCCGTGACCACCGCGCAGCCAAGCGTGTTGTTTCCGGATTTGCCGACGGTGGCGGCGTCGGGCGTTCCCGGCTATGAAATGGCGACGATCACGGGGATGTTCGCGCCGGCCGGTACCCCGGCGGCGCTCGTCAGGCGCCTGAACCAGGAGGTCGTGACGGTGCTGCTCAGACCCGATATCAAAGAGAGGTTTCTCAACGTGGGCGTCGAGACCGTCGGCAGTTCGCCTGACGAATTTGCGGCGACCATCAAATCCGAAATGGGCCGGCTCGGCAAGATGATCAGGGATGCCGGCATCCGCGACGAATAGCGTGGTAGATTCGCTGTCTGCGCGCCGCGCAATGAGGCGACTCGTTGCGCAACGCGCATTGGATGCTAACTGGATACGCAAGGACACGGGAAATCGATCATGGCCGGACTACACGCGCTGCAGAAAATACTCGGGGCACACGCCCATCCGCAACGCACCGCGGTGACGCCGGGCGAATATCTGGAGATCGAGCCTGACGTGTTCGCCTTCGGCATTTCGTACAACGCGGAGGAAGCCGCCCGGTTCGAAGCCGACCTCGCCGAACTGGGGGTGCGGGATTTTCCGCTGCGCGAGCGCATCTTCGCGTTTCAGGACCACGGCTCGCCGGCGCCTACTCCGGCGTTTGCGGCGGGACAGAAGCGCTGGCGCGAAGTCTTTCGCTCGCGCGGGATTCCCGTGACGGATCCGGGCGCCGGCATTTCTCATCTCATCATGACCGAGCAGGGTGTCGTCGTTCCCGGCAGCGTGGTCGCATTGCGCGATTCGCACACACCCACCATGGGCGCGGTTGGCGCGTTTGCGGCGTCGCTCGCCGGCGGCTTGCTGTCGCTGTTCGCGATCGGCCGCTACTGGCTCGACGTGCCGCGGGTGACGCTCGTGAAAATCGACGGGAAACTCAGGCAAGGCGTGTTTGCCCGCGATGTCGCGCTGCATATCAATGGCCGCCTCGGACAGCGCGGCGCATTGGGCCTGGCGGTGGAGTTCGGGGGCAGCTATGTGCGGGACCTGAGCATGGATATGCGCTTCACGCTGTGCAATACCGGCACGGAAGTCGGCGCCATGGCGTCCTACGTGCAGCCCGATCGGATAACGCTGGACTGGGTCACGCCGCGTGCCAAAAAACCGTTTCAGGTGTACGAGACTGACGCGGATTTTGCGTACGATGCGATGCACGAAATCGGCGTCTCGGACCTGGAGCCGCAGGTCGCCGCCCCGCACGCACCGGACAACGTCAAGCCGCTCGCCGAAGTCGAAGGGCGCCACATCAATCAGGCGTATCTCGGCTCATGCGCGAGCGGACGCCTCGAAGATATCGCCGAAGCCGCCAGGGTCGTGAAAGGCAGGCAGGTGCATCCGGACGTGCGCTTCATCGTCACGCCGGGTTCACGTGAAGTCCTGAATGCCGCGATCAGGCTCGGCTATATCGAAACGCTGAACGACGCGCATGCAATCGTTACCAATGCGAACTGCGGTGCGTGCCCGGGTCTGCACGGCGGAGTGCTCGCGCCGGGCGATGTCGCCATCGCCTGCAATACGCGCAATTTCGAAGGCCGCATGGGGCCCCATGCGGAAATCTATCTGGCATCCCCGGCGACGGTCGCCGCGTCGGCGCTGGACGGCCGGATCACCGATCCGCGCAAGTATTTGTAGCGGTGGAACAAGGAAAATCCATGAAAGTCACGGGCGCAGTCTGGAAATTTCCGCAGGACGACATCAACACGGACCAGATCCGCAGAAAAAACTACGCGCATCTGCCGCTGCAGGAGCAGGCCAAACATTGTCTGGAGGGAATCGACCCCGCGTTCGCCGCCAAGGTCAGCGCGGGTGACATCCTCGTCGCGGGAAAAAATTTCGGCGCCGGGTCGTCGACCCCCGCGTATGCGGCATTGATGGCGCTTGGCATCAGGGCCATCGTGGCGGAATCGTTCGCCAGAGTGTTTTTTCGCATGAGCATCAGCGGCGGCCTGCTGGTGACGCCGTGCCCGGGCATACTGGCATTCGCGAACACGGGCGAGCGCATCGAACTCGACACGCTGGCGGGGCAACTCACCAACCTGACGACGGGACAAACGCTGGACAGCGCGCCGCTGCCGGAGTTTCTGCGGGAAATGGTTGAGATGGGCGGCGAAAAGCCCTACCTCAAAGCAAGGCTCGCAGCGGAGGTCCGCGCGGCGCGTTTGTAGGACATTTACCTACGCAACAATTGACTGCCCGCCAATTTCACCCCGCCGGGCGGCGGCGTAAAGTGACTTCCATAGAGTTCGGCACATCCCGTTTCTCAACCAGCCCGGTGGAGGTCGCATGAAACACACGATGCCCAAGCAGTCCAGCTATGCAACATTGTTCGACCCTGTCGTCGCGCGCGCGGTCGCGAAGAAGGCTGCGCAATTGAATTTGCCGCGCCGTTTGTGTCATCCGCTGGATCGTTACCCGGGACGACGGGTGGCCGCGGATCTGGCCGCCTACGACGCGCAGGTTGAACTTGCGCCCGTCCCGGAGGAAGATATGCCGGAGGATCCGCACCACGACGACGCCGGGAACGAAACCGCTCCCGATCACGATCCGGACTTCGCCGACGACGAGGGCCTGTAAGCGCGGCCGCGCAACTTGCATGGTTCGTATCCTGATACCGGAGTTATTGTGAAAATAATACTTGCAGCGGTACTCATGAGCATCATCGGCATGCATGCACAGGCAGAAACCGAAAACTTCGATCAGGCGCCGCCGGGAGCGCTGCCCGCCGGCTGGAAGTGCGGCG
>JAYWDM010000517.1:0-24420 GCA_043779885.1 Betaproteobacteria bacterium
CCGCACGAACGCGTTGCCGCGGGCAAGCGCGAGAGCGGCCAGTTGACCATCCGCCTGCGCCAGGAAGGCAGCGAGATCGTCGTCGATCTCGCCGACGACGGCGCGGGGCTCAACTTCAACGCGATCCGCCTGGAGGCGGTCCGCAACGGGCTGCTCGCGCCGAGCGACGAAGTCGGCGCGACGGCGCTCGGGCAGATGATTTTCGCGCCGGGATTCTCTACCGCACGCGACGTCACGGAAACGTCGGGACGCGGCGTCGGCATGGACGTGGTGCGCAGCAACGTGGCCGCGATCGGCGGCCGTGTCGATGTCGCCTCGCAGGCCGGCCGCGGCACGACTTTCAGTCTCTACCTGCCCCAGTCTTTGGCCGTGGCGCAGGTAGTCCTGGTGCTCGCGGGAGGGCAAACCTACGCCATCCCCTCGACACTTGTCGAGCAGGTGCAGACGCTCAAGGCCGATGCGCTGTCTACTCTTTACCAGCACAGCACGGTAGAGTGGCAGAATACGAGTTATCGCTTTCTCTACCTGCCGCTCCTGCTTGGCCAGACCGGGCAGATCGCCGACATCAAGAATTACAACTCCGTATTGCTGCTGAAAAGCGGCTCGCAGCGTTTGGCAATTCACGTTGACGAGCTGATCCGCAACCAGGAAATCGTGCACAAGAACGCCGGGCGGCAGTTGGCCCGCATCAGCGGCATATCCGGGGCCACCGTGCTTGGCAATGGGCAAGTGGTGTTGATCATCAATCCGGTGCAACTGGCGTTGCGCACAAACGTCTCCGCGGTGCAGGCCAGCGTGACGGCGACACGCGTGATTGCGGAAAAAGCGCCCGCGCCTCTTGTGATGGTGGTCGACGATTCACTGACCGTGCGCCAGTTTACCGGGCGTCTGCTGCGACGCGCAGGCTACGAGGTCGCTACCGCGAAAGACGGGGTCGATGCCCTGCAGCAGATGCAGGAGACCCTGCCCGGCCTGCTGCTGGTCGATATAGAAATGCCGCGCATGGACGGCTTCGAACTGACCAGGACTGTGCGCGGCAACCCGCGCCTCGCGGACATTCCGATTATCATCATTACTTCACGCACGGCCGATAAGCACCGTGAGTACGCGCTCGAACTCGGCGCCAATGGATTTTTCGGCAAACCCTTTGTGGAAGACGAACTGCTGCGCTCGATCGCCGATCTGACGGGCGTTCGCAGCCCCTGACAACTGGCGGCCCCGCACGCGGTTTCACAGCGCATCAATTGTGCCGCGACTGCGCCGGCGCACGCTGGAATCTTGTCACGGCGCGCTCATGCTCGGCCAGTGAACTGGAAAAATGCGATGTGCCGTCGCCACGCGCGACGAAATACAATGCCTTGCTGGTGGCAGGATTGAGGGCAGCGCTCAGGGCGCCCAATCCCGGCAGCGCAATCGGCGTCGGCGGCAATCCCGTCCGTGTGTACGTGTTATAGGGTCCATCGGCGAGTAAATCGCGTTTACGCAGGTTACCGTCAAACTGCGCGCCCAGACCGTAAATCACGGTTGGATCTGTCTGCAGCCGCATACCGAGATTGATGCGGTTCAGGAACACGGCCGCAATCAGCGGCCGTTCGGCGGGCTGCCCGGTCTCTTTTTCCACAATGGATGCAAGTATCAGCGCCGCGTAGGGGTTGGCCAATGGCAGTCCTGGCGCGCGCCTGACCCATAGCGCGTCAAGTTGCAACTGCATGGCGCGATAGGCGCGCCGCATCAACTCGACATCACTCGTATTATTGACAAAATAATAAGTATCCGGAAACAACCAGCCTTCGGCCGAGAAATGCGGGATACCGAGGAGGGTTGCGATGTCGGCCTCGTCGGCGCCGCGTGTATCGTGTTTGATCGCGGGATGGGCATCCAGGGCCGCGCGCACCTGGCTGAAAGTCCAGCCATCGATAATCGTGATTTTGTCCTGGCCGTGAACTCCGGACGTGATCATGCCGAGCAATTCAAACACGGTGAGTTTGCCGGTGATTTCGAAGTTGCCGGCCTGCACGCGGGCGGCATCCCCGTTGAGGCGCGCCAGCGCCTCAAACTGCCACGGTGAATCAAACACGCCCGCAGCCTGCAGTTGACGGGCGGCACTGCGCAGGCTGCTGCCCTGCTTGAGGCTGAATTGCAAAGGCGTCCTCACCGCGAGATCGGACCATCCGAAGCTGATCAGCCACACAACAAAGGCGGCACCGAGCAACGCGCCTGCCCACAACGCGCGCTTGAGCCAGCGGCTAATGACCCTGAGCATCGCCGATCCAGCGCTGGAGCTGCGCACTGAGCGCGCCGACCCGCCAGGTCTTGCGGTTGAGCGCAGCCACCGGCCACAGGCCGATCACGCTGTTAACCAGAAACACCTCGTCGGCTGCCAGCAAATCGTCGATGCCGAGCGCCGCGGTTTCAAGCGCAATGCCGTGGCTCAGCGCGAGTTCGCTTACCAGATCGCGCATCACGCCTGCAACCCCGCACCGGGTGACGTCGGGCGTGGACAACCTGCCGTTCCTGAGCAGAAACAGATTGCTCATCGTGCCGCCTATCACGGCATCGCTGGCGTCGCACAGCAGCCCTTCGGCGATTGCCGGGTCCTGCCACTCGGCGCGGGCGAGCACGTTTTCCAGCCGGTTCAGGTGTTTGATGCCGGCCAGCGCCGGCTGCTGCGCGAGCCTGAGGCGACACAAATGCACGCGCACTCCCTGTGCGACAAAATTATCCGGGTACTGCGGCAGCGGGCCATGACTGACTATGCGTGTCCCCGTTGCGGCCGCGGGAATTGCATAACCCCGCGTACTCGCGCCCCGCGTGACAATGATTTTCACGACACAGTGAGGTTCTGCCGCGGCGATCATGGCAAGGTCCCGCTCGAATTCCGCCGCGGGCGGACAATCGATCTGCAAAGCCCGGCAGTCGTGCGCGAGCTTCGCATACTGACGGCGCCACAAAACCGGTTTGCCGTCGCGCAGCGGAAAGGTGCGAAATACGCCGTCGCCATACATCAATCCGCGATCGCGCACACTGACAGCATCGATCTGCACGCCATTAACGAGGTTCATCACAATGCCAATGCCGCGACCGGCGCCACGCGCCTGCGCGCAAGCCGCGGCGTCAGATCGCGCGGAACACGAGGCTGCCGTTGGTGCCGCCGAATCCGAACGAATTCGAAACCGCGACCTTTATCTGCATCCCGCGCGCCTCATTGGGCACGTAATCGAGATCGCACTGCGGATCCTGATTGACGAGGTTGATGGTTGGCGGCGCGATGTTGTGCAGCACGGCGAGCGCGGTAAACACGGCCTCGATACCGCCGGCGGCGCCGAGCAGATGGCCGGTCATTGATTTTGTTGAACTGACCGCGAGTTTTTTTGCATGCTCGCCAAAGCAGCGCTTCACGGCCACGGTTTCCGCGATGTCCCCGAGTGGAGTTGAAGTGCCATGGGCGTTAATGTAATCAACTTCCTCCCGGTTGACGCCGCCGTTGCGCAGCGCGTTCACCATGCAGCGTGCAGCACCCTCGCCGTCCGCGCACGGCGCGGTGATGTGATGGGCATCGGCACTCAGCCCATAGCCGGCAAGCTCGCAATAAATCCGCGCACCGCGCTTTTTCGCGCGCTCGTATTCCTCGAGCACCAGCACTCCCGCGCCTTCACCCAGCACGAAGCCGTCGCGATCCCTGTCCCACGGGCGGCTCGCCTGTGCCGGCGCGTCATTATTCGCCGACAGCGCACGCGCGGCGCAAAAACCGCCGACGCCAAGCGGCGATATGGTCGCTTCAGCGCCGCCCGCGATCATCACGTCGGCGTCCCCGTACTCGATGAAGCGGCCGGCTTCGCCGATGCAGTGGTTGGCCGTCGTGCATGCCGTGACTACCGCAATGTTCGGACCTTTCAGCCCGTACATGATGGATAGCTGGCCGGAGATCAGGTTGATGATGGTTCCGGGAACGAAAAACGGGGATATCTTGCGCACACCACCCGCCAGCATGGCGTCGTGAGTACTCTCTATCAGGGGCAGTCCGCCGATGCCGGAACCTATGCAAACACCGATTTGCTCGCGGGCTTCCTGCTCGAGGACGATGCCCGAATCCTTCAGCGCATCGATCCCGGCGGCGAGGCCGTAATGAATAAACGTATCGAAGCGGCGCGCTTCCTTGGGCGCAAGCCAGTTCCCCACGTCGAACCCTTTCACCTCGCCCGCGATCCGGGTCGGGAATGCGCTCGCATCGAAGCGCGTGATGCCGCCAATGCCGGAATTGCCGGCAATGATGTTTGCCCATGCCGCGTCAATGCCGATCCCGACCGGGGATACGATGCCGAGACCGGTTACGACTACTCTGCGTCTTGCCAATTGGATTCCGTGGCCTGAAGCCTGGACGTTACTTGAGATGGGCCTTCACGTAATCCGTCGCCTGCTGGACGGTGGTGATTTTTTCTGCGTCTTCGTCCGGGATCTCGCACTCGAACTCCTCCTCGAGCGCCATGACCAGTTCCACCGTATCGAGGGAGTCCGCACCGAGGTCATTGACGAACGACGACTCATTCTTGACATCAGCTTCGTTGACGCCCAGTTGCTCCGCCACGATCTTCTTGACGCGCTGCTCTATGTTTTCCATCTAGTTCCCCTTCCGGAAGTCTATCCAGGTTTATGCAAAACGTATTTTACCAAATCCAGCGCGCGCCACCTAACTGGCGTAATCCGCGCTATTCCATCAACATGCCGCCGAACCATTCTTATCGCTCGCGCTTTCAAGCGCAAGCGATCTCGTATCGCCCCTCTCCTGCTTGCGGGAGAGGGGCGGGGGTGAGGGACGGCGGTTAGTCCATCAACATTCCGCCGTTGACGTGCAAGGTCGTGCCGGTAATGTAGGAAGCTGACGGGGAGGCCAGAAACGCCACCGCCGCGGCAACATCTGCGGCCGCGCCAAGGCGTGCAAGCGGAATCTGCGCAATCAGGGCATGCCGCTGATTCTCGTCCAGTTCGCGCGTCATGTCCGTGTCGATAAACCCCGGTGCGACACAGTTAACGGTGATGTTACGGCTGCCGATCTCGCGCGCAAGAGACTTGCTGAAGCCTATCATGCCGGCCTTGGCGGCCGCGTAATTGGTTTGACCCGCGTTGCCCATTACGCCGACCACGGACGTGATGTTGATGATTCGGCCACTGCGCGCCTTGATCATCGCACGGATCACCAGCCTGGAAAGCCTGTACACGGATTTCAGATTGGTCGACATGATGTCGTCCCACTCCTCATCCTTCATGCGCAGCAGCAGGTTGTCGCGCGTGATGCCCGCATTATTGACCAGGATCGCAATCTCGCCGCATTGCTTTTGCACGGCGGCCACCACCGCCGCCACCTGCGCGCCGTCGTTGACGTTTACCGCGAAGCCGGCGCCATTTATGCCCGCCGCAGCAAGGTAATCACTAATTGCCGTTGCGCCCGCCGCGGTCGTCGCCGTGCCGGCCACCACCGCGCCCAGTTTGCCAAGTTCGAGCGCAATCGCGCGGCCGATGCCACGCGATGCGCCGGTAATCAATGCAACCTGCCCGTCCAGTGTCACGCCGCCTCCCGTAATGTCAGCACGGCCTGCGCCAGCGATGCCGCATCCGCGATCGCCAGACCCTGCAACCCGCCATCGATGCGCCTGGTCAGTCCAGCCAGCACCCTGCCGGGACCGCATTCGCCGACATGTGTAATGCCGGCGCCCGCCATAAGCTGGATGACTTCAACCCAGCGCACGGGATTGCACGCCTGCCGCGCCAGCGCGTCCTTGATCTTTTCCGGATCGTTGACGATCGCGACATCGACGTTGTTGACGACCGGGATCTGCGGCGCATTGAACACGATGCCCGCGAGATACTGCGCCAGACGCTGCGCCGCGGGCCTGAGCAACGACGCGTGAAATGGCGCGCTGACCGGCAGCATTACAGCGCGCTTGGCGCCCCTGGCCTTGGCGATCTCGGCGCCGCGCGCGACCGCCGCCGTATGGCCTGCGATCACGACCTGGCTGGGCGCATTGAAATTGACCGCTTCAACGACTTCCCCCTGTGCCGCCTCGGCACACGCTGCACGCACTGCGTCATCGGCGAGTCCCAGTATCGCCGCCATCGCGCCGGTTCCCGAGGGCACGGCTTCCTGCATGGCCTGTGCGCGAAAGCGCACGAGCGGCAATGCGTCGCGAAAGGTCATAACGCCCGCCACCACCAGCGCCGTATACTCGCCCAGACTGTGACCGGCAACCATCGCCGGCTGGATACCGCCCGCGTCACGCCAGGCGCGATAAATTGCATAGCCTGCGACCAGCATCAATGGCTGCGTGTTTACGGTCGAGTTAACGGCTGCGGACGGACCCTCGGCGGCGAGTTTCCACAGATCCTGTTTCAGGACATCCGCGGCTTCCGCGAAAGTATCGCGCACCGGCGTCGACGCGGCGAAGCTCTGCAACATGCCGACCGACTGCGATCCCTGCCCCGGAAATACCACCGCCAGATTCATCGCATCCCCTATATTTCCACCAACGCCGCGCCCCACGTAAAACCGCCGCCTACACCTTCCAGCAGAACTTTGTGACCCCGCTTGATGCGGCCATCGCGCACGGCGGTATCGAGCGCCAGCGGCACCGATGCCGCAGATGTGTTGGCGTGAAGATCAACCGTGACGATTACCCTGCCGGGGTCTATTCCGAGCTTTTTTGCCGTTGCATCAAGTATGCGCACGTTGGCCTGATGGGGTATCAGCCAATCCACATCGGCGGGCTGCATATCGCACAAGGCGAGCGTCTCGCGCGCGACCTCGTCAAGGACGCGCACCGCCAGCTTGAATACCGCCTGGCCATCCATGCGCAGAAACGGATCGCCGGTGACGATGCCGCCGCTGACGTGGCCGGGAGTCGACAATATTCCCGCTTGCGACCCGTCGGCATGCAGCACGCTCGCGTGCACACCAGGCGCGGCTGCGGCCGCCAGCACCACCGCCCCGGCGCCATCGCCGAACAGCACGCACGTCGCGCGATCGTTCCAATCGAGGATCCGGGAAAATACTTCCGCGCCCACGACCAATGCATGGCGGTGAACGCCGCTGCGGATATATTTGTCCGCGATATCGAGCGCGTAGACGAAACCCGCGCATACCGCCTGTACATCAAATGCCGGACAGCGCTTGATGCCGAGTTTGGCCTGCAGCAGGCACGCGGTGCTCGGAAAAATATAATCCGGAGTCGACGTGGCAACGATAATCAAATCGATATCGGTGGCGGAAATGCCCGCCGCCGCAATGGCCTTGAGCGCCGCGTGATGGGCCAGGTCGCTGGATGTTTGCGTTGCCTGCGCAATGTGGCGCTGCCGGATGCCCGTGCGGGAGCGTATCCACTCGTCGGATGTATCCACGCGCCGGGCGAGTTCTTCATTGCTCACGACGTTCGCGGGCAGGTAGCTGCCGGTCCCGGCAATGCGTGAATAAATCACGCCACGCGCTCGTGAATGACCGATATACGCTCGGTGATCTGCGGGAGCACACCGTTGCGCGCCTCGTCCGCGGCGCGGCCGATGGCGATGCCAAACGAGTAGCGGTCCGCCGAGCCATGGCTTTTGACCACGATGCCCCGTAATCCCAGCAGCGTTGCGCCGTTAAAATTGCGCGGATCAAGGCGCCGTTTGAAAGCCCTGATTACCGGCAGCGCCACCAGACCTGCCGCGCGCGTCAGCAGATTACGGCTGAATTCTTCGCGCAGATAGGTTGCCAGCAGGCGCGCGATCCCTTCCGAGGCTTTGAGCGCAACGTTGCCGACAAAGCCGTCGCACACGACCACGTCGGTGGTGCCTTTGTAGATATCGTCGCCCTCGACATTGCCATAAAAATTCAGACCGCTCGAGCGCAGCAATTCGGCCGCCCGTTTTACCACCTCGCTGCCCTTGATTTCTTCTTCGCCGATATTGAGCAGGCCCACGCTGGGACGGTGCTTGCCCTCGACCGCGGTTACCAGGGTCGCGCCCATCACTCCAAACTGAAGCAGATGTTCGGCCGTGCAATCGACGTTGGCGCCGAGGTCCAGCATATACGTGCGCCCGGTCAGGGTCGGCAATACCGAGCAAATGGCGGGACGATCGATTTCCGGCAGTGTTTTCAGGACGAAGCGCGATATCGCCATGAGCGCCCCGGTATTGCCGGCGCTGACGCAGGCGTGCGCGGTGCCCGCCTTGACCAGATTGACGGCAACGCGCATTGACGAATCTTTCTTGCCGCGCAAGGCGCTCGCCGGCGCCTCGTCCATGCCGACCACCTCGCTCGCCTGCTGGATTGCCGTACGCGCAACAATAGCGGCGCTGACTTTGCGCAGTTCAGACGAGATTACGTCATGCGCACCCACGAGGATGATGTGGACGTTATTGCAACGCTCCAGATAATCGAGCGCAGCGGCGACGGTGACATGGGGACCGAAATCCCCTCCCATGCAATCGACGGCTACCGTTACGTCCATCAAATACCCTCGGTGCCAGGCGCCGCCCGCCAAAGCGCGCGCATGGATATGGCTGCCGGCACGTGCGTGCCGCCCCTACTCGTCCTTGGTTTTGACGACTTTCTTGCCTCGATAGTAGCCGGTCGGGCTGATGTGATGACGCAAATGCACTTCGCCGGTGGTCGGCTCTACCGCAAGCGATGGACTGGTCAGAAAATCATGCGAACGGTGCATGCCGCGCTTGGAGGGTGACTTCTTGTTCTGCTGAACTGCCATGTTAAGACTCCTGTTGGTTCAATTTTTGATTCGTTGCTGCGCAAGCCCGGCCAGTAATGCGAACGGCGACTCCGTGCGCCCGGCCGACGCGTTGATCGCCTGGCTGCATTGCCCTTCGGCGTGCCGCGGCGACAGCGGAATCGCGAGCAATATCTCGTCTTCAACTATCGACCATACGTCGGTATGCGCGTCTGCCGGTATACCGTCGAGATCGTTGAAATCTGCCGTCTCGCCTCCCGCCTGCTCCGTCAGCACCAGCAGACTCGTTTGCACCGCCACCGCGTAGGCAAAGCGGCCCAGACAGCGCTGACATTTGAGGTTGATCGAACCCGCGACGGCAAGTTGCAAACGTGGCCGCTGCCTGTCATCGCGGGCGGCGGTCAGTTCGTAATCCAGCTCGCCGCTGGCGTCAAACAAACCGTCCGCCAGCCTTGCCAGCTCCGCGACCGGCACGCTGCCGCGCAACTGCTGATCGCCGCGAGCAAATTCAAGACTATCGATGACGGCCCGTGCAGACATAAACCGCGCATGATAGTATTTTCGCCTGGGCCTGTCAAAAGAAAATAACAGAAAATCCATTTAACGCAGGGACTTAGAGTCTGTAACCGGGTTAAACGCGCGCGCGTTTCAAGCGGTTGCGGAATCCTGGATCGCCCCGTGCATGATCTACTCCATGGCCAACACCCCCCTCGCACACGTTGTCCTCGCTTCGACGTCGCCGTACCGTCGCGAATTACTGGCGCGCCTGCGCATACCGTTCGCGACGGCCGCACCCAATGTCGATGAAACCCCGTTTGCCCGTGAAGCCCCGCAGGCGCTCTGCGCGCGCCTCGCCGTCGCCAAGGCGCTGGCGGTGCAACCGAACTGGCCGGATGCCCTGATTATCGGCAGCGACCAGGTCGCTGTCGTCGGCAGCGTGCTGCTGAATAAACCCGGCGACCACGCCCACGCAGTAACCCAGCTCAGGCTCATGCGCGGCAAGGCCGTGTATTTTTTTACGGCGCTATGCGTGCTCAATACGCGTACTGCGCACCGGCAGACGGCCATCGTCCCTGTCGTTCTGCGGATGCGCGATTTCAGTGATGCGCAGATCGAGCGCTATTTGCAGGCGGAACAACCCTACGACTGCGCCGGCAGTGCACGCATAGAAGGTCTGGGTATCACGCTGGTCGCCGGGCTGGAATGCGACGACCCCAGCGCCTTGATCGGCCTGCCGCTGATCGCGCTGTGTGACATGCTGCGCAATGAAGGCGTAAATTTGCCATGAATGCTCTTCCCGGTGTCCTGCATCTCATTCCGGTGACTCTCGGTGACACGGATCCCCGTGCAACGCTGTCGGCCACTGCGCTGGAGGCCGCCGCCGGCCTGGATTATTTCCTCGTCGAAAACGAGAAAAGCGCACGCCGTTTCATAAAAAATATCGGCCATTCCCGGCCGCTGCGCGACTTGCAATTCGAGCGTTTTGACAAAGCGGGCGATCTGCAGCGCGCAGGCGAATTATTGCAGCCCTTGCTGGCAGGGCGCGGGGCGGGCGTGCTGTCGGAAGCGGGCAGTCCCGCGATTGCCGATCCGGGCGCGGTGCTGGTCGAGGCCGCGCATCACCTGCATATCCGCGTCGTGCCGCATGTCGGGCCGTCGGCGTTAACACTGGCGTTGATGGCTTCGGGCTTCAACGGCCAGCGCTTTGCGTTTCATGGCTATCTGCCGGTACCGCAAGACGCGTGCCGCCGCATGATCGCTTTGCGCGAACGCGAATCGCGCGCGCAGGACATGACGCAGATTTTCATTGAAACGCCTTATCGCAACGATGCACTGCTGGACGCGTTCATGGATACCTGCAGCGCCGATACGCGGCTGTGCATCGCGAGCGACCTGACGCTCGCCACCGCATCCGTGCGAAGTTCACCTATCCGCGAATGGCAGGCGGCAAATACCGGCATCGGCCGCCGGCCGAGCGTATTTCTGCTTTACGCGCGCTGATCAGCGCAGTTGCGCGCCGCCCAGCGCCGAAAATTTGACCAGGGCTTCCGCCATCGCGGCGCCAAATCTGCGCGCAACGCGCTCCGCAAGGTTCTCACGGTTGGTGAAGTCGACTACGTCCTCGGCTTTGATCACGTCGCGTGCCACGGAGTCCACGCTGCCCAGCCCGTCCGCCAGGCCCAGCTCGATGCTTCTGGGGCCCGCCCACACCAGACCGCTGAAAATCTCCGGGTTCTCGTGCAGCCGCTTGCCGCGTCCTTCGCGCACGACGGTAATGAATTGCTGATGGATTTCGCCGAGCATCTTCTCGGCGAATGCTTTGTGCACAGGATTGACAGGCGAAAAGGGGTCGAGGAATTTCTTGTTTTCACCGGCGGTGATCGCGCGCCGCTCGACACCGAGCTTCTCCATCGTTCCGGTAAACCCGAACCCGTCCATCACCACGCCGATCGAACCCACGATACTCGCCTTGTCCACGAATATTTTGTCAGCGGCGGCGGCCACGTAATAGCCGCCGGAGGCGCAGATGTCTTCAACCACGACGTACAGCGGAATTTCCGGGTGCAATCGGCGCAGCCGCTTGATTTCGTCGTTAATGTATCCGGCCTGAACGGGGCTGCCGCCGGGGCTGTTGATGCGCAGGATTACGCCCTGCGTATTGCCGTCCTTGAAAGCGGCCTGCAATCCCGTGGTCACGTTGTCAGCGCTTGCCTGGCTATCCGACGCAATCACCCCGCGCAATTCAACCAATGCACTGTGCTTCCCCGTCGACTTGTCGCCGCCGCGCTTGATCCAGCCCATGCCGATGAACAGCACCGCGAACAGGTATAGCAGGATCAGGAGTTTGAACACCATGCCCCAGCGGCGCGCGGCGCGCTGTTCGGCAATCGCCGCCAAGGCGACTTTTTCCAGGACTTTACGTTCCCAGCCATCGCCGGAGTTACCCGGATTCACGTCAGCCATCGCTATCTTCTCTTTTCAGCAGGTAAACCTTGTCGCCGCGTTCCGCGACCGGCAGTGACAACAGATGCCGCCCTTTGCACGGCCCCATAACGCAATGACCGGTGTCAGGCTCGTAGGTGGCGCCGTGTGTCGCGCAAATCAAGTATAACCCAGCTTTATCGAAGAACTCGCCCTCCATCCAGTCGAGTTCGACCGGCACATGCGCGCAACTGTTGAGATAGGCGTAGACCCCGCCCGCATACCTGATTACGAACGCGGCCGCCGGCGCGCCATTGTGCCGAACCTCAAAACGCACCCCGGGACCGCCATCGGACAACGCGGCGCCCGCGCAAATCACGCGCTGTGCTTCAGCCAATGCCATAACTCCCGCGGTTGATCGAAGCACGCCAGCGGCCGCAGTGCGGCGAGTTGCCCGCGCGGATGCGCGCCATAGGCGGCGGCGACAACCGCAACGCCCGCATTGATGGCCATCTGCAGGTCATGCGTGGTGTCGCCTATCATCAGGGTCGCCGCCGGGTCTGCGTCGAGCATGCGCATGAGGTCGATGAGCATGCCCGGGTGTGGTTTGGTGGCCGACTCCTCGCCACAACGTGTCGCATTGAACAGTGTCGCCAGTCCGGTACTCGCAAGCGCGCGATCCAGCCCCCGGCGGCTTTTGCCGGTGGCAATGGCGAGACGATGACCGGCCGCGACCAGTTCGCGCAGCGCCTCCACAGCGCCGGCAAACAGCGGCGACTCCGGCTCGCGCAGCCGGAAATGGTGGCCGTATTGTTCGGCGACGCGCGGGTACTCGGCAGGATTGATGCCCGGCAGCACATGCGCCAGCGCGTCGTGCAATCCCAGCCCGATGATGTGCTGTGCGCTTTCGTCGGTCGGCACCGGCAGGCCCAGATCCCTGCATGCGGCCTGCAGGGACGCGACAATGATTGCCGTCGAGTCCATCAGCGTGCCGTCCCAGTCGAACACCAGCAATTCGAAGCGTTTGCCCATTGCGGCTAGCCGAATGTTGAAAAATACACCATGCTGTCATTGCGGGCGCAGCGCGGCAATCTCGTATTTTCCGCAATCAAAGTGTTACGAGATTGCTTCGTCGCCTTTGGCTCGTCGCAATGACAGTCTTTGCCGATTTTCAACATACTGCTAGTGCAGGGTCTGCAAAAAATTCTGCAACTCCGCGGGCAACGGCGCTTCCACCGTCACTTTGGCGCGGCTTGCCGGATGCCTGAAAGTGACGCTGGCGGCGTGCAGGAACATGCGCTTCAAGCCGGCGCGCGCCAGGCGCCGGTTAAGCTCGAAATCGCCGTATTTGTCGTCTCCTGCAATGGGGAAGCCGAGATGCGCGAGATGCACGCGGATCTGGTGCGTGCGTCCGGTCTTGAGTTCGGCGCGCAGCAAACTGAAGTCCTGCCACGCCTGCGTAAGCTCGAATATGGTGTGTGACTCCTGCCCGTCCGCCAATACGGCGACCCGGCGCTCGCCCGACGCGAGCAGGTATTTGTGCAGATTGAGGCGCACGCTTTGCCTGCCGTCAAGCCAGTTGCCCTTGACCAGCGCGAGGTAATATTTTTTCACCTGCCCCGTGCGCAATTCGGCGTGCAGCGCGGTCAGTGCGCTGCGTTTTTTGGCGAGCAGCAATACCCCCGAAGTATCGCGGTCGAGCCGGTGCACGAGTTCAAGAAACCGCGCCGGCGGCCGCTGCGCGCGCAGTTGCTCGATGACGCCGAAGCTCACCCCGCTGCCGCCGTGTACCGCGAGTCCGGACGGTTTATTGAGGGCGAGCACGCACGCGTCTTCAAGCAGGATGGCGCGTTCGAGCGCCTCATCAACCGGAGGCGTCGCGCGCGGCGCGCGTGTGGCGACCCGTACCGGCGGTATGCGCAGGATGTCCCCGCTCTGCACCCGGTAATCAGGTTTGGCGCGGCCGCTGTTGACCCTCACCTCTCCGCTGCGCAATATCCGGTAAACATGGCTCTTGGGCACCCCTTTGAGCAATTTCACCAGATAATTGTCGATGCGCTGCCCGCCGGAGTCCGCTCCGATTTCGTGTCGCGACACAGATTTTTTGCCCAAATCCTTCATTTTGCTTATACTAATGCCCGGTTAGCAGACTTCAGGACAGAATTGTCCGGAGCTTAGGGCGTGCACCGCGGCAATTGCCGCCGCTACGCCAGGCAGGTTGGCCCAGCGCCACGCGGTCGCTACCCAGGTACGGTGAAGCACCGGGCGGGAAACCAACCTGCCGGTGCGGATTACCAGCCGGAACGCTATGGTTAATGTCGCTCACCACTAAAAGTAGCGATGGTAGTCGAAATACGCGCTCACAGCACACGAAAAGCATTGTTGCGGCAGCGAACGCGGCCACGGTGTCATGCACCTCAGGCCGGTTTTTTCGCTGCGCACTGACAAATTTTAACGGCAAACGGCGAAAGTCATTTATCGCAGGTCACTGGCAAAAATAATCACGATTTCGTGACTGAATGATCCAGCAGTAGCGTGCGGCTTACGGGCCGCACCTGAAGTTTGCCCATCCCGTGACACTGAGCGCGGGAGAAGAAGAAAATGAAGCGCATGTTGTTTAATGCAACGCAGTCGGAAGAGCTGCGCGTTGCAATCGTTGATGGTCAAAAACTGCTCGATCTCGATATCGAGTCTGCCGGCAAAGAGCAGCGCAAGAGCAACATATACAAGGGTGTCATCACCCGCGTCGAACCGAGCCTGGAGGCCGCCTTCATAGATTACGGCGGCGAGCGGCACGGCTTTCTCCCCTTCAAGGAAGTAGCGCGCTCCTATTTCAAGCCCGGCGTTGACGTCGCCCGCGCGCGTATCCAGGATGCCCTGAAAGAGGGTCAGGAACTCATCGTCCAGGTCGATAAGGACGAACGCGGCACCAAAGGCGCGGCACTCACCACCTTCATCAGCCTCGCCGGCCGCTATCTCGTGCTGATGCCGAACAATCCGCGCGGCGGCGGCGTCTCGCGCCGCGTCGAAGGCGAAGAACGCGCGGAGCTGCGTGAAACCATCGATCAGCTTGAAGTGCCCGCGGGCATGAGCGTGATTGCGCGCACCGCCGGCATCGGTCGCAACGCCGAGGAACTCGGCTGGGACCTTAACTATCTGCTTCAGTTGTGGCGTGAAGTCGAAAACGCTTCCACCGGACAGAATGGCGCGTTCCTGATTTACCAGGAATCGAGCCTGGTGATCCGCGCGATCCGCGATCACTTTCATCAGGACATCGGCGAGATCCTGATCGACACCGAGGACATCTATGAACAGGCGCGCGCGTTCATGGGGCACGTCATGCCCGCGAACGTCAACCGCGTAAAGTACTACAACGACGACGTCCCGCTCTTTTCGCGTTTCCAGATCGAGCACCAGATCGAAACGGCGTTCTCACGCCAGGTCACGCTGCCGTCGGGCGGCGCGATCGTGATCGATCATACCGAGGCGCTGGTCTCGATCGACGTCAATTCCGCCCGCTCCACGCGCGGCGCCGATATTGAAGAGACGGCGTTCCGGACCAATCTCGAGGCTGCCGACGAACTCGCGCGCCAGTTGCGCCTGCGCGATCTGGGCGGTCTGATCGTCATCGACTTCATCGACATGGAAAGCGGACGCAACCAGCGCGAGGTCGAAAACCGCTTGCGCGACGCCCTGCACGTCGACCGCGCCCGCGTCCAGACCGGCAAGATTTCGCGTTTCGGCCTGCTCGAGTTGTCGCGCCAGCGACTGCGCCCCGCGCTCGCCGAAAGCAGCCATATCCCCTGCCCCCGGTGCCATGGCACCGGGCACATCCGCGGCATCGAGTCGACCGCACTGCATATCCTGCGCATCCTGCAGGAAGAAGCCATGAAAGAGAACACCGGCGCCGTGCATGCCCAGGTGCCGGTCGATGTCGCGACCTACCTGCTCAACGAGAAACGCGCTGAATTCCACTCGATCGAACAGCGGCTCAAGGTCAACGTCGTACTGATCCCGAACATTCATCTCGAGACGCCGAATTACACGGTGACGCGCCTGAAACACGAAGAACTGAACCAGGCCGACGTGCCACCGCCAAGTTACGAAATGGTGGCCGTGCCGGACAAGACCGACTCGGCCCTGCCCTCGGCGCAAACGGAGCCCGCCGCGCCGCGGCCGGAGGCCGCCGTAAAAGGCATTACGCCATCGCAACCGGCGCCTATCGTCGATCACACGCCGAAAGCCGAGATTGTGGCAGTGGCGCCGCCACCGGAATCCTCCATCATCAGCAAGATTTTCGGCTGGTTCAAGCGCCCGCCGGCCGCAGCTGCCGAAGTCGCACCGCGACCGGTGGCCGCGCAGTCCGAACGCAGCAATCGCGGCGAACGTCCTGACCGTGGTCAGCGCCGGGGCCGGCCGAATGGGCCGCGCCGCGACAACAAACGCGACGAACCGCGCGGCGAACGTCCCGCACAGTCTGCGCGCGGCGACACGGCGCAGGAAAGCCGGGGCCCGCGCGGCGAACCGCGTGGACGCAACGGCGAGCCCCGCGAGCCGCGCCCGCCCCGTGAGCCGCGGCCGCCGCGCGACGCTCAGCAGGATCAACCGCGGCGTGACGGACAGCAACCACGCCCGCCACGGCCGGAACGTGCAGGTCAGCTCGCGGCGTCGACGGATGAACCCGCCACGCAATCGAGCGAGCAAGCACCGCGTCATGAAGCCGAAGGACGCGGACGGCGCCGTCGCGGGCGTGGCGGACGTGATCGCGGAGAACCCCGCGAAAACAGGGCCGCGATTGAGGTGGCCGCGCAACCCGCAACTACCGCAGAGAATGCCGGAGCTGAGCCCGTTGCCGCTACACTCGCTGCAACTGCGATGACGCCTGAGTCTCACCCTGCACCTGGCGTCGACGCGTTGCAAACGCCAACGGCTCCGGTCGCAACGCCGCAGGATGCACCGATAGCCGCAGTGGTAGAGGAAGTTCGGCATGCAGAACCAGAGGAGCGACCCGCGCAACCGGCGGCAGTCGTGGAACCGGTAGCAGAACGCGTGATCGAGCATGCAGTCGCGGCGCCGATGATATCCACGCCGCCTGCACCGCCGGCGGTAAGCGAACCGATCGTGCTGCCACCTGGTTTGTCACAAGTCGAAACGGACGCCGAAAAGGTGCGCATTGCCGCGAACATGGGCGACCCCGCGCCACCGCCACGGCCGCCGCGCGTGCGTCCGCCACTGCAGCCGATCAGCAGCGAACCGTTGGCCCAGGTCGAAACGAGAAAGCAGGCATAAGAGACGCCGGGGAACCCTCCCGGCGTTTTTTTTCGGACGCGATTATCGCAGACGCGCGAGCAGGCTGACGCTCACCGCTTCGACGATATCCAGAACTTCCTCGAATCCCCGCGGGCCTCCGTAATACGGGTCAGGCACATCGCGTCCCGCGTAAACAGCGTCGAAGTCGCAGTAGAGGCCGAGCTTGTGCGCGAATTCAGGTGGACATAATTCTGCCAGCAACGCCAGATTATCGCGATCCATGGCGAGCACATGGTCAAACTGTCCGAAGTCTTCGGCATGTACCTTGCGCGCGCGCAAGCGGCTCATATCGTAACCGCGCCGCAACGCCGCCTGCTGCGCGCGTTGATCCGGTGGATCGCCAACGTGGTAACCGTGCGTGCCCGCCGAATCGCACGCGATCGCGTGTTCGAGCTTTGCACGGGCTACGGCGTGATTGAACACCGCCTCCGCGGTCGGCGAGCGGCAGATATTGCCCATGCAGACAAAGAGCATCCTGGTTTTCTTAGGTTCTTTAGCCATTGGTGTGCGTCGCTGCCGAACAACCCGGGACAGAGCATGCAGCAGGTTCCCTCGCCCCTTGCGGGAGAGGGTCAGGGTGAGGGGAAATTGCGAGCCCCGGTCGCCCTCACCTCAGCCCTCTTCCACACCAAAGCCGGATGAGACCCTTTTTTTCATTTTCATGCATGAAATTGCTTTGTCCTTGACGCTGGAAAATACAGGCGAAAACGTGATGATACGCACGAACGGCTGCAAACATTTGGCATGCGGTTGTTCAGCGGCGATCACCGTCCGGTACAAGGCTTACGACCAGGGTATTCTCTACGCCCCGCCGGCCGGGCTTCTCTCACTCGCGCCGCTCGGTGTCGCGCGCAGCACCCGCCGGTTGCTTCGATGCGGTGTCCGTTGCGACCCCATCGGTCAACACTTCTTTCGGATCGACCGAATACGCTCCCTCGATGACCGCTTCCGCTGCCTGGCGCCGCGCTTTGCGAATGACCCACAGTATCCGCAGAATCACGACCGCCGCCACTATGGCGCCGGCAATCAGCGCGACGGCGAGGAAAAAGAATGCGAGCAGAAACAATACCACCGCAATGAGCGCGGCAATCAGGCGGCCGATCCACGTTTGCGGGACGACCTCAAGCTTCAATGTGGTTCGCTGTCTCATCTGCCCGGTTCTGCCGGATCGGGAACATGCGCCCGGCCCCAATGGAAGGATATCTTGTACAAGAGAAAACCGGGTCAAGCAAGCGCCGCCGTCGCTCCTTCCTCAGCCCCGGAGGGTCGCCAGTTCTGCCGCCGCCCTTAACTTGTCCTTCAGCCGCGATTTGTCATCCCATCCGCTGAGTTGCATTTCTTAGAGCCCGCTTTTTACCCCGGAAAACGTGCCCCTAACCGTCAGACCCGGCCGTTTTTTCACGCATAGTTACTGGCGATCAACGCGTTGCGCTGGTCCGACCCGGAATACTCTGCATTAAACGGCCTCATTTCCCGAGCATGCCCTGCCTTTCGATGAATTCGACGATCTGATCCACGCCAACGCCGGACTTGAGATTGCTGAATATGAACGGCCGCTCGCCGCGCATTTTCCTGGCATCGCGGTCCATAACTTCGAGCGATGCGCCGACCATGGGCGCGAGGTCGATCTTGTTGATGACGAGCAGGTCGGACTTGGTAATGCCGGGGCCGCCTTTGCGCGGGATTTTGTCGCCGGCGGCGACGTCGATGACATAGAGCGTGAGGTCGGAGAGTTCAGGGCTGAAGGTCGCCGCCAGATTGTCGCCGCCGCTTTCCACGAAAATGATGTCGAGGTCGTTGAAACTCGCGGTCAGCCGCGAGATCGCTTCGAGGTTTATCGATGCATCCTCGCGTATCGCGGTGTGCGGGCAGCCGCCGGTCTCGACGCCGATGATGCGGTCCGGCGTCAGCGCCTCGTGCGTGACGAGAAATTTGGCGTCTTCCTCGGTATAAATGTCGTTGGTGACGACCGCGAGTTGAAAGCGCTCGCGCAGGCTGCGGCAGAGTGCGAGAGTCAATGCGGTTTTGCCCGAACCGACGGGGCCGCCGATACCGACACGCAGAGGTTGCTTGTGCATGGTGATTCTCTTCAGTTAGTGTCAGGAACGGAACAAACGGCTGTATTGCGTTTCGTGCCGGCAACTGGCCATGGCCAGCCCCGGCGCGAAATTCGTTAACTCGTCGTCGCCCAGTTCCGTCGCGCGCCGCGCGACTTCCGGCAGCTCCGCGCCTATGCTCGCGAGCATGCGCTGGCCTGCGCTCTGGCCGAGCGGTACGGCCTTCAGCGCCGCCATCACCTGGTTCTCGAGCCAGCTCCAGAGATAAGCGACGAGCGCGGAGTGACGATCGACCCGCATATGATGCGCGGCAAACGCGTACGCCGCCGGAAACGTCAATGCACCGATGCCGTGCAATCTCCCGAGTTCATCGGCGCCGCAAAACGGCAGATCTTTCAGCAGTACGCCGAGCGCATGCCCCATTTGCAGCGTTTCGGTGCGTAGCTCGGCGGTTTCGCGACCGCTGCGAAAAAGCGTGTTCCAGCGGGCAAGCACCGCGTAGTCGTCCTGCACCATTGCGCCCGACATGCGCCACCACAACGGCGCTTCAAAACTGCCGACGCTGAAGTCGAGAACGTCGCGCAGCCACGTTTCGGCACTGCGCGCATCCGTGACGAGCCCGTCTTCGATGGCGTATTCAAGTCCTCCGGAATAACTGTACGCGCCGACCGGCAGCGTCGGGCTGGCGAGTTGCAGGAGACGCGTGAGGCCCAGCATGTCGGGCGCCATTACTTGTTTTTCTTGAAGTCGCGAAACTCGTGAATGATGCCGCTGTGCCGGGCGTCCATCGAGTGATGATGGTGGCCGCCGGCGTAGGCGCCCGCCTCCGGCTCGAACGGTGCGCTCAGCCTGGTGACCGTGGCGTTGAGCCCGCGCAGCATTTGCGCCAGCACTTCATCGGCCTGGAGGCGCAGCCATCCCTCACCGATCTGCACCGGCACGTGCCGGTTGCCAAGATGATAAGCCGCGCGCACGAGCTCGAACGCAGTCGCGCACTGGGCCTGCATCAGTTCTTCGTCGGCGGCAACGACTTGCACAATGCGGCCGTCGTTGGCGCGCAGATAGTCGCCGCCGCGCAGTACGCTGCCGTGTTCCAGAAAGAGCCCTGCTTCCTCGCCCGATACGAGTTTGGTGCGCAGGCGGCTCTTCTGCCGCAACTCGAACGGCAGGCTCAACTGCTCCTGATGTTGTGCCTGCGGGGGGCAGCGCGCTTCGATGACGAGCATGTCGAGCGCCTAAAACAGAAAATAGCGCTGCGCCATCGGCAGCACGCTCGCGGGTTCACACGTCAGCAACTGACCGTCCGCTTTCACTTCGTAAGTCTCCGCATCGACGGCAATGTCCGGCGCGTAATCGTTCAGCTTCATGTCGGATTTGCGCAACTTGCGCACGCCTTTGACCGCGACCAGCGGCTTATGCAGCTTGAGCTTCGCAATCGCGGGATTTTTCAGGGCGGCTTTGGAGACGAACGTGACGGACGTATTGAGCGCCTTGCCGAACGCGCCGAACATCGGGCGGTAGTGCACCGGCTGCGGCGTCGGGATCGACGCGTTGGGGTCGCCCATCGCCGCCGCGGCAATCATGCCGCCTTTTACGATGAGCGACGGCTTGACGCCGAAGAACGCGGGTTTCCATAGCACGATGTCCGCGAGCTTGCCGACTTCGATCGAGCCGACTTCATTCGCGATGCCATGCGTAATCGCCGGGTTGATCGCGTACTTGGCGATGTAGCGCTTGACGCGGAAATTGTCGCGCTCCGCGGTGTCGTTAGGCAAAGCGCCGCGCTGCTGTTTCATTTTGTGCGCCGTCTGCCAGGTGCGGATGATGACTTCCCCCACGCGGCCCATCGCCTGCGAGTCGCTCGAAAACATCGACAACGCACCCAGGTCGTGCAGTATGTCTTCGGCGGCGATGGTCTCACGCCGGATGCGCGACTCGGCGAACGCGACGTCTTCGGCGATTTTCGAGTCAAGATGGTGGCACACCATCAGCATGTCGAGGTGCTCGTCCAGCGTGTTGATCGTGTACGGGCGCGTCGGATTGGTCGACGACGGCAGCACGTTGGCCTCGCCGCAAACCTTGATGATGTCGGGCGCGTGGCCGCCGCCGGCGCCTTCGGTGTGAAAGGTATGGATGGTGCGGCCCTTGAAAGCTTTGATGGTGGTTTCGACAAAGCCTGATTCATTCAGCGTGTCGGTATGGATCGCGACCTGCACGTCCATCTCGTCGGCAACCGCGAGGCACGCATCGATCGCAGCCGGCGTCGTGCCCCAGTCTTCGTGCAGCTTGAGACCGATTGCGCCATAGCGCACCTGCTCGCGCAGCGGCCCGGGCAGACTCACGTTGCCTTTGCCGAGAAAGCCGAGGTTCATCGGGAATGCCTCGGCGGCTTCCAGCATTTTCATCAAATGCCACGGGCCCGGCGTGCACGTGGTCGCGAACGTGCCGGTCGCCGGCCCCGTGCCGCCGCCCAGCATGGTCGTCACGCCCGACATCAGGGCTTCTTCGATCTGCTGCGGACAGATGAAGTGGATGTGGGAATCGATGCCGCCCGGTGTGACGATCATGCCTTCGCCGGCGATGATTTCAGTGGCGCCGCCGATCACGATATTCACGCCGGGCTGGATATCGGGGTTGCCGGCTTTGCCGATCCCGCTGATGCGGCCGTTCTTGATGCCGATGTCGGCTTTGACGATGCCCCAGTAATCGACGATCAACGCGTTGGTGATGACGGTGTCCGCGCAGTCTTTCCAGTTGCGCTGGCTCTGCCCCATGCCGTCGCGTATCACCTTGCCGCCGCCGAATTTGACTTCTTCGCCGTAGGTCGTGAAATCTTTTTCGACTTCGATGATGAGATCGGTGTCCGCGAGGCGCACGCGGTCGCCCGTCGTGGGCCCGAACATCTCCGCATAAGCGTGCCGGCTGATCCTGAGCGTCATTTTTTTCCTTTCGCGCGCGCGGCGGCCTTCTTCGCCGCTGGCTTATCGAGTTTGCCCATGATCGCGCCCAGAAAACCGTAGACGGCGCGATCGCCGCTCAATGCGACAAGCCCGACGGTGCGTTCCTGGCCCGGCTCAAAACGCACCGCGGTGCCGGCGGCGATGTTCAGGCGATAGCCGCGCGCCGCGGCGCGGTCGAATTTCAGCGCCGCATTGGTTTCGAAGAAGTGATAGTGCGAGCCGACCTGAATCGGCCGATCACCGGTGTTGGCGACTTTCAGAATTAACGTTTTGCGGCCTTTGTTCAGCTCGATGTCGCCGCTCGCCGTGAAAATTTCGCCGGGTATCATCTAGAGGCCGCCTATATACGAGCGGAACGTGGCCCGAAAGGCGCGCCGCGCATTCCGGGTTCCCTCGCCTGCAACAATCCATTCCCCGGATTTCATTTCATTCATCCGGGCTACACGTGGTGGGAGATGATGGTTATGCATTGTTCTGCTAGACAATCGGCTGATGCACGGTGACGAGTTTGGTGCCGTCCGGAAAAGTCGCCTCGACCTGAATTTCGGTCACCATTTCCGGCACGCCATCCATGACGTCGTCGCGCCCGAGCAGCGTTGCGCCATAGCTCATGAGTTCAGCGACCGTTTTGCCGTCGCGCGCGCCCTCCATGATGGCCGCCGACAAAAACGCCACCGCTTCCGGATAATTAAGCTTCAAGCCGCGCGCCTTGCGCCGTTCAGCCAGCAGCGCGGCCGTGAATATCAGCAGCTTGTCTTTTTCGCGCGGAGTAAGTTCCATCTAACCTCGCCTTGGATGAAGTTCAATCACGTGGTCCAGATGCGCGGCGTTACCGCTGCGCGCCCGGTGAAAAACGGCCGCAACACGCGCCACAACTGGATAAAATAACATTTTGCCTGTTCGCTCGAGTGCCCGGCGTAGCGCGCGGCAAAAATATTCGGCATCGCGGTAATGCCGCTGCGCGCCGGCCCGTCAAGTTTGATGTCCCGGCATTTTGCCACCAGTTCGGGGAGCACGTTCTTGCCTGCTGCCAGCAGGACCGCGCTGACCGGAGCGCCGCCGAGTCCGGCCGCCGACGCGAGCAGGCGCGATCCTCCCGCAAGATGGCAGCGCTCGTTCCAGACCAGATCACCGGCGACTGCGATTTCAGTCGTCTGACGAATATCCCCCGCGTCAAACGTCTCGCCCGCAGCCGTGCGCCCGAGGCACAGAATCTCCCAGCCAAAATAGCAGCCGCCGGCGGCAACGTCGATCGAGGTATGCATGCTTGCCGCCGCGTTATTGAACACAATGGTTTCCGGCGGCAGCCACTCGAGTGTGGCCTCTGCGCCCACGCTCACGCGCAAGCGCAGGGCTGCGGCGCTATCACGCGAACGATACCACTTGCCTGCACCCGGCATGGTTACCAGCACCTGCGCCCCGGCATCCAGTCCGACGCCGATTTCAAGATGGTCGCCGCCCGCGATGCCGCCTGGCGGATGCAATATCAGCGTATGGCAGACCTCCGGCCCTTCCGGGTACAGCGACTTCTGTATATGCAGCGGCCCGCTGTGCGACCGCCGCGTCAGTCCGGTCCGCGCATGGACGAGCGTGTACCCGAGGTCCAATCGAGCGTGCCAGACAGGTCTGGCGATCAGACTCACCAACCGGTTGGCTTTGGGGCTGAGGGGATGCAGAGCTGAAAACACCGTTTCGATTCCAGCCCGCATTATGCAGGTTTCCATCCCGCCCCGGCGAACCACGCGCGCTGCCGCCGGCGCTAACGAACCTCGCCCAGCGCCGCAGCCACTTTTTTAAATGAAGCGGTCCAGCCGATGATGCCGCCCTGCGCGCGGATCATTTCCAGCGTCGCGCGCCTGAATTCCGGATAGTAGCTTTCGGTCGCATCCTCGACCAGCAGACAGTCATAGCCGCGGTCGTTTGCCTCGCGCATGGTGGTCTGCACGCACACCTCGGTCGTCACCCCGGCGAACAATAAATGCGTGACGCCCTGCAGGCGCAGGATGTCACCCAGCGCAGTGGCGTAAAACGCGCCTTTGCCGGGCTTGACGATCACGGTTTCTCCCGGCAGCGGCGCGAGTTCGGGCAGGATACCGTTGCCCGGCTCGCCGTCGATCAATATACGTCCCATCGCACCCATGTCGCCAATGCGCAGTTTCGGGCTGCCACGCCGTCGTTTAGCCGGCGGACAATCCGACAGCTCGGCGCGATGCGCTTCGCGCGTGTGTATCACACGCACGCCGTGCTCGCGGCAGACGGTGATGAGTTTGCGCACCGTGGGCACAATCGCGGCGAGCAGGCCGACGTCATTGCCCAGTGTTGCGCCGAAGCCGCCAGGTTCGATGAAATCGCGCTGCATGTCGATCACGATCAGCGCGGTCGATGACGGATCGAACGCGTAGGCATATGGCTGGGCTTTTACGGTAACCAACGCGCTTTCAGTGCAAGGCGTATTGC
>JAYWDM010000518.1:0-3611 GCA_043779885.1 Betaproteobacteria bacterium
CCCCGCGGTTTCATGATAGAAACCGGAAAACCAGCAACATTGACGGTTCCCGCAGAACATAACGGACCGTCGAATGTATGGAACTCGCCAATTTTAAAATAGGCAGCCGTCGCTACGTGAATGGCATCTTTAGGGCGAATCGCGTTATCCCACACCACATCTCTAGCTAATTCTGCGACCTCCCTAGTCAGCGGCTTTTGACTAATAAATATCTGCCGAAAGAAGTTGCTCACGAGAGGGCGTTTAGCTAGGTCTAGCTTCGGCGACCCCTTTGCGTAGATAACTTCTGTCGAAGTAAATACAGAGGTAACAATGTGAATGAGGCCCTTTTCTGCGGCCATCCAGACATCGTTACACTTGGACATTTCTTCAGGGCTTTGGTCTTCATTTATAAGCGCGAGAAAAACAGCGGAATCCCAATAAACGACCTTACGCCTAGCCATTACGCCCCTGACAAAAGACTGCGCATTTGCTGGATGGTTGGAATATTCGATTTATCCGGAAACGGAACGATCCGCGAGGCTTTGATACTTACTGGCATTCCGTCTTTGCCGTATCGGACGATTCCAATTACTTCTACGCGCTTGCGGAAATTACCGCAAGCTTGCTCAAGCTGCTGCTCGTTCACTTCGCACTTGACAGGGTGGTTATCAATCACGTCGTAAATGACGAATTGAAGTTTCCCGTGGGAATCCAATTTCTCAAGCATCCCCTCTACGGTTCCATCTTCTTCATAGGATACGCTGAGCATCTCGCTGGCATGGTCGGCAATTTCGCGGCTAACGGTTAACGATTCGTCTCGCCTCGACCAAACGCGAACGGCCGGTTCTGCTTTATTGGACTTAAAAAGACTCGCGAGATTTTTACTGTATTCAATAGCCTTGTCATTGAATTGGGGCGGCCGAATTCCTTGCGCGATTGCTTTCAGCCCATGCAGAAGCAGAGCGCGAACGGAATTAGTATCTTCCCGCGAAAATTCTCCCTTCATTCCCGCAAGCCCAATTGCGGCGCTCCCAGGATAAAAATTTACAACCCACGCGGATGCATTCCTGCTTGGAGCGGCATATTTGGAGACCTCTTTAACAAGCCCAGTAAAGTTGTCGAACGCGGCCTTAAAATCGGCAATAGAAATAACTTCCTCATCAAACTCTAAGGTAATTTCGGACGTGATTTCATTAGCGTCGATTGCCATGATCAAACACCTTACACGCTTGGAAAGCGTAATGTGTGACGATAAGCAAGCCTCTTCCCGGCAATTCCTTTCAATGCCGCATCAGCGCGCTCGGTATCAGAATAGGCCAGCGCGGCACCCTGATTCCAGCGAAAATCAAACTCATCTGCATAGCCCTGCAAACGCGTTTCGCTGACGTGGTGGATAGTGCCATATAGGCCACGCTTTAGACTAGCAAAACTGGACTCAACCGTATTCGTCATTACTTCGCCACGCGCGTATTCATTCTGGCTGTGGTTAACGACGTCATGCGAAGCGGAATTCCTGCCGATCTGCGCATATACAACCGCCTCATCAGTCAACACGCGAGATTTCTTGGAAACTTTAGCGTCAAGGATAGGACGCAGGGTCTTAGCCGTGACGTTGGCACCGTGAACGGCGCGCTTTTCACCATCACGTTCGACTAGAGAATCCGTTTTCATCTTATGAGCGTAAGCACGCGCGCCCTTGCGCTGCTTGCTAACGTTGCCCCAATTAGTTTCGTCCACTTCAACCGCCTCACCATTGCTACCGAGTGGATCTTCAATGCCGCCCGCCATGGCCTCACGAATACGATGCGACATGATCCAATCCGTTTTATAGGTTACGCAAAGCATGCGGCCGAGCTGGTGAGAACGGATGCTCTTTTTAGAGGAACTCATGAGATGAGTAGCAAGCACCCATTTGCGCAGCGGCACCTTGCTGCTCTCGAACACGGTGCCAACGGTCACAGTGAACGGTTCGCGGCAATCTCCCAAGTTTGGCGCCGGTTGCGCCTTTGGACAGCGGTGCCAACGGTCACAGTGAACGGTTCGCGGCAATCTCCGCAGAAATCCTGGCCCGCGCGGTGGCTTGCGCCATTCAGCTTGCTGTTACGGTTACAACCGCCGCAGCGCGGACATACCGGGCCGTTCGGCCATCGGATCGATTCCAAATGCTCGCGGGCAGCGATGTCGTCAGTAAATTGGGGAGCGTCGAACATCGCGCCAGCCATGTAAGGTCTTCTTAACTATAGCTGTAGTATCGGCTAGGAAATTGCGTTTGCAATATACATTTCCGAAAAATAGCGCCCGCACGGGCGCCGCGCCAAGTCGAGTAGCGGGACGTGCCGGTGCACGCGCCGCCGTCAGGGGATACGCTTGCCGGTTAGGATCCGCGCGCCCTGCGCGCCGTAGCGCTCGTAATGCGGCACGCCACTGGCCAGCGTGAAAGTATCGCCACTGCGACAGGTGGTGGTGCCGTCCGCCGTGATTACACTGATCTCGCCGTCGATGATCAGTGCCGAGACGCTGTGCTCGTGGGTGTGCTCGGTAGTGGCAAGATTGGCGTCGCGCACGACCTCAACCGGATCGGCATAGCCCTGTTGCGCAAGCTCTGCCCGAAAAGCCGTTTCGTCCATCATGATGACTGAGTCTCAAGTTGTGGGACCGACACTATAAAGCCTGTGAGGCAGTGTCGTCAGCCGCCATGCGTCCGGCCGACCCTGGCGACATGCGCCCGGCGGCCAGCGGCCAGCGGTCCGTCTAGATCATTGTGTCGTTCAGGGGAAATCGCCGATTATGGCCACCCGACGGCTGGATTATGGAAGCACAGGTGGATTTCGGCATTCACATCGGCCCGCGCGGCTGCCTGACCACGCGCGCTAACATCAAGGCGCTCGCGACCCGCGCGGAGACGCTCGGCTACGCTATCCTCGGCGTCGCCGATCATGTGATCGCGCCCGTGACGACCACGGTACGGTATCCCTATACGGCGGATGGCGTGTGGCCTGGCGCGCCGACGGGGGAGTGCATGGACACACTGGCGGTACTGGCGTTTGTGGCCGGCTGCACCGAGCGCATCAAACTCCTGACCTCGGTCATCGTCGTGCCGCATCGACAGCCGGTGCTGGCCGCGAAACTGTTGGCGACCGCCGATGTATTGTCCGACGGGCGGGTGATTGCCGGCGTTGGCGCGGGCTGGATGCCCGAGGAATTCGCGGCCCTCGGCACGCCGCCTTTTGCCGAGCGCGGGGCGGTCACTGACGAGTACATTCGTGCCTGGAAGATCCTGTGGACTGCAGAGCGGCCGGTCATGGCCGGTACCTACGCGGCATTCGACAATGTCGTATTCGCGCCGAAGCCGGTTAGCCAACCGCATCCGCCGATCTGGGTCGGCGGCGAAAGTGCGCGCGCGCTGCGGCGGGTGGCGGAGCTGGGCGACGGTTGGTACCCGGTGTCCAACAACGCTCAAGTGCCGTTAAACACGGTGCAACGGCTGCGCGCCGGGATTGAACGCATGCACCAGGCAGTGGCACGCGTCGGGCGCGATCCGGCGACCATTGATATCGCCTACGTCTGGTTCTTGCCGCCGCAGTGGACTGCGCAGCCGGGCGCCGACGGTGAACGGCAGATGTTCACCG
>JAYWDM010000519.1:0-3605 GCA_043779885.1 Betaproteobacteria bacterium
CGGTTGCGTGATACCGATCTTCCCAGAACGCGCCCTGGCGCCCTTTGCGCCGGTTGTACTCCTGCCCCGTGCAACCGGCAATGAGCTGCATGCTCCGGCCGATGACACCTTCGGCGGTGTCCTTGATCAAGAGGTGCACGTGGTTCGAGGTCACCACGTAGTCGAGCACGCAGAGTCCGAAGCGCTTCTTCGCTTCGAAGAGCCAACGCACGTAGGCGCGGCGGTCGCGCGCGAATTTCAGCAGGAATTCGCGCTGATGGCAGCGATGGGTGATGTGCCACAGATGGCCGGACACAAAATGGCGGTTCGCGCGGGGCATGGTTTATCTTCTTAACAGGTGATTTTTGTCGTAGAAAAATGCTCGTTAACCGGTTGTTGAAAAATACGTCATGCCATCATTGCGGTGAGCCGTCAGCCGCGAGTGTTGCGTGGCGGGCAGCAAAGCAATCTCGAATTTCGCGCAATCAACGAGTTGCGAGATTGCTTCGTCGCACCGGGCTCCTCGCAATGACAGTTTCTGTTGCGCTGATCCGATCCGGTTTCGGCAGTAACCGGTATTGGCAGCTCTTAACCCCAAACTGCTAGAATGCCGGGCATCCGAAACAAGCGGAGCGCGTTTATGAAAACTTATACTGCCGTGATCGAACGTTGTCCGGATACCCGACTGTACGTCGGATATGTTCCAGGCTTTCCCGGTGCGCATTCGCAGGCCACCACCCTTGATGAGCTCAACGCTAATTTGAAGGAAGTCATCGAGATGCTGAGTACGGACGGCTCTCCGCGCATCGAGTCGCAATTTGTCGGAGTTCAAACCGTCGAAGTAGCGTGAATGTCCGGTAACCCCGTTCTCAAGCCTCGCGAGGTCATTTCTATTTTGCAACGGCTTGGATTCCAAGAGGTTCGTCAAAGCGGTTCTCACAAGCAGTTTCGGCATGCGGACGGCAGGTGTACGACCGTTCCATTCCATGCCGCACGCGACCTCTCGCCCATCCTGTTGCGCCAGATTGCCAGGGATATCGGCATCACCGTGCAGGAGCTGCTGCGACACCGTTAGCACTGCCGCATCAGTCATGATTCCGACCTCTGCTGAGCAGTATCGTCTGCGCCCAGCCGCACCACCTCATCGACACGCAACCCCTTCGGCAATTGATGCGCGATGAACAGCATCGACACTTTCCCTTTGAGCTGATTCACCGTCCGCGCAAAGCTCGCCGCCGTTGCTTCATCGAGACTGCTGGTCGCCTCGTCGAATATCAGTATCTGCGGCCGCTTGAGGAGCGCGCGCGCGATGGCGATGCGCTGCTTCTGCCCGCCCGACAGGCCCGCTCCGTGTTCGCCGATCCGGGTCTGATAGCCTTCGGGCAGTTTTTCGATCGTTTGGTGGATCTCCGCGAACTTGCACGCCTGTATCACCTGTTCGAAAGTCGCATGCGCGTTGGCGAGCACGAGGTTGTCGTAGATCGTGCCCGAGAACAGGATCGTCTCCTGCGGCACCACGCCGTAGTGCTGGCGCAACTCGTTGGCGGAAAAATGTCGGATGTCGCGGTCGTCGATCAGGATCGCGCCGTCGCTCGGCAGATAGAAACCCTGCATGAGCTTCGCGAGCGTGCTCTTGCCCGAACCCGATGGGCCCATCAGTGCGATGCATTGCCCGGGCTCGATCGCGAAATTCAGATCGCGGTATAAATAAGGCAGGTTTTCGGCGTAGCGGAAACTCAGCGCCTTGATCTGCAGCCTGCCCTTGCCGCCGCTCTCGCGCGACGGGGTCATTGCATACGGTTCGGCGGGCGCGTTCATCACGTCGCCGATGCGTTTTACCGCAATGCTCGCGTTCTGGAATTCCTGCCACAGACTGACCATCCGCAACAGCGGCCCCGACAGGCGGCCGGCGAACATCTGGAAAGCGACGAGCATGCCGATGGTCATGTCGGTCGTGGTCATTACGATCCACGCGCCCACGCACAGCACGGTCAGCGTGACAAGCTGGTCGAGCATGCTTGCGATCGCGTTGGCGGTATTCGCGACCTGCCGTGTACTGAAACCGGCGGCGAGGTAGGCGGCCAGGTAGGCACCGAACTTCTTCGTCAGTTGCGGTTCCATCTGCAGGGATTTCACGGTTTCCATGCCCGCCACGTATTCGGTGAGAAACGCCTGATTGCGCGCGCCGAGCAGGAACTGCTGATTGAGGCGCTCGCGCAGGAGCGGTGTCGCGAAGAAGCTGACGGCGGCGATGCAAAGCAGAATTGCGAGCACGAGCAGCGTCAAAAGCCAGCTGTAATAGAACATGACGCCGAGAAAAATCAGCAGGAACGGGATGTCGAGGCACAGCGTCACCGCCGCGCCGCTGATGAACTCGCGGATGGTCTCGACCCCGTGCACGCGAGCGATGAGCACGCCGGTCGGCCGGTGCTCGAAGAAGCGCGGCGGGAGCTTGAACAAGTGCTCGAATACCTGCAGGCCCAGCACCGCATCGATGCGGTTGCCCGTGTGCAAGACCAGATACTGCCGCACCCACGTCATCGCGGTGCTGAAGAGCATGAAGACGACGAGCCCGACCGCGATCACGGCAAGCGTGCTCATCGTATGGTGCACGATGACCTTGTCGATCACGACCTGGGTGAATACGGGTGTCGCGAGCGCCATGAGCTGGATCGCCAGCGACGCGAGCAGAACATCGCGCCAGATTTCCTTATGCCTGAGCAGTTCAGGAATGAACCACCGAAAGCCGAACGCGGGCTTTTCCTCGAGCAGCGGGTCGCCTTCGACGGCGGCTTGCGCGCCGGCCTGAAACAGAATTACCTGCCCTGCGTACTGCAGGTCGAAATCGGCGAGCGAGGCGTCGAACGGATTCTTGCTCGTCTCATCGAAAAGCAGCACGCGCGCGGCGTCCGCTTGCAGGACGAGCACGAGACGATGCGTTTGCGGCGGCGCAGTACCGTCACCCCCGCTCTCCGTCTGCGAAAGCGAGTGAGTAATCGGGTCGTTCGCGGCAGACTCGGGATGTGGCGCGGCGGCCGGCTTCAATACCGCCAGGCACGGCAGCGGCAGGTTCGCGAGTTCGGCCGCGGATGCGTGCTTGATACCCGCTTTCAGCCCGAGCGATTCGGCCGCCTGCTGCAATGAATGCATGCCGTATGGGGGCGCGACCTGCTGCAGCACGAGGTTCGGGGCGAACGGGATGCGCTGCAGATGGCACATTCCCTGGAGCCCCCAGACGAAGGTGTCGGTTGCGAACAGCCATTTCCTGTCCAAACGTGGCTCCCTCACGTTACGGCGGAAGCTATTGTTATTGACGACTGCTTCAGATTTTTACGAACGATGACATGACGCCTGGCAAACGGCCTGTTTCATCAACGTGCCCACCCCCAACGGAGATTAGAGCCAACACGCTGACGAATTGCAAACCTATCAAAATGACAGGTTTAGTATGTTGTTCTTGAGGAACAAGGGTTTACGGGACTATGACGTATGGCCTAGGCCAAAATATTTTTCCAATCGACCGTCCGGCATAGGAGTCCCGGGCAGGCGAGCAGCGAGATCGCTTCGTCGCCGTGGGCTGCCCGTAACTACGTTCGCCACCGATTGCCTGCAAACCCGTCTTGCGG
>JAYWDM010000520.1:0-3594 GCA_043779885.1 Betaproteobacteria bacterium
CGCTCGGACGCACGCCGCTCGTGACGCGTTTTCTGAAAAGCGGCGCGCTCGTCGCGCCCTTCAAGGATCGCGAGGCCGGCTCGCGCGAATACTTCATCATCGTCGCACCGCACGCCGCGGCGCGCCCGCCGGCGAAGCAATTCGTGGCCTGGCTGCAACAGGAAATCCGCCGCCAGCCTTAAGAACTTTCGGGAAGCGTCTGACCTAGGGAAGCTCTGAATAAGTCCGTTCATGCTTCGATACCTCAACACGAACGGCCACGGTGCATTTTTGAGATGAGTTCTAGCGTCATGCCCGCGCAGGAGTCTGTGTAAAAACTCCGGAAAACCTCGTGTGAAGTCTGTTTAAGGGGTGCGGTTGCCATTCTTTTTCGAAAAGAATTCAATGTGGCGCGATCTGAGAGGCTGTGATTTTTTCAATTTTAGCAGTTGGCATTTGAGCACGGAGGTGATTCACTCCACTGCGGAATGAAATATGCGATAGGCATAAAGTTACTCGCTACCGAGCGTTTATTTGACGATTTCCCGGCTTTTTCTACCTTCAGCTTGCCATTTCTGGAATTGCGCACGTGCCTGTCCCTATGCCGATCAGCTCGGGTGCGAGCCGCAGTGTGCGCATCAGGTTATGCGCCAAGGCAAACAGTAGTGCCACCGCCCGCACTTTCTTCAATCCACGCACCGGCAACAGTAGCAGACCGCGATTCCTGGCCTGGGCATTGACGCATTCGGCCGTGGCCGCACGTTCCTTGTAAAGTTCTTTGGCCTCATCCGTGGCCATCCGCTCCCGCCAGTCGCCCACTGCAGGACTGTCCCCAGGCTTCCTCTGATACGGATCAACGACCGGATCGGGTGCCACCTGAACATCGCTCACCGCCTTGGTTTCTGCCTCCTCGTCCGTCGCCTTCTCCTTGGCTTTGGGTTTGGGCACGGGGGCAATCACCCGCGTCTGTTGCGCAACGGCATCAATCTGATCGTGCGCCGGGAACCCACCATCTACCAGCCAGTCGTCGGGCGCTTGCCCACAACGTTCTACGACCTGTTTCACCATGGGCGCCATCTGTCCCATGTCACTGCCGGTGGTGACCACATCGACGCCCACAATCACCTGACTTTCCGTGTCGCTGCCAAATTCGATGTTGTACGCCGGACGAAATCCACCATCGCCCATCTTCATTACCGTCGCCTCGGCGTCGGTGGTCGAGGCGCGAGCGTCTTCGGGTTTCTTGCCTTGCCGTTTCTTGATGCCAGCCAGTTCCGGCAGGCGCGCCAAAGCCGCTTCGATGCGCGCTTCACGCGCTAGCGCGGCGCGGGCTTGGGCCGCTGCCTTGCTCCGCGCTTGTGCGCTTGGATCGTCATGGATTTGCTGCTTGAGAGCCGCAACCCGTTCGCGAGCCGTTTCCAGAAACCGTTCGAGTTTCTCTTGCCGCCGAAATGAAGCGGCTCCGGCACTGGCGCGTAAGCGCACGCCGTCTTGCGCCACAGCCTTGAGTTTGACCACGCCGGCGGCCATCAGACTAGCCAGATTGTCAGTCAATAGACCGTCCAGTGCTTCGCCTTGTTCGCCGCGAAAGTCGGCAACGGTGTGGTAATTGACCTGCACGCCACCACAGATCCAGCGGTAGGCGTCATGTTCTTGGGTCAGACGGGCAATCCCTCGGGCGCTGCCGACGCCTTCGAGGGTGGCATACAGCCATAGGGCGAACAGAATCTCCGGAGCAATGGCGGCTCGCCCAACGCCGCCTTCGACGGCTTTGATCCCCGCATACAAGCCCGACATGTCCTGACGCTCGACGTAGCCCCAAACAATCCGTGCACGGTGCCCTTGCGGCAGCAACGACTCCAGGTCGCTGGCGCGAAATTCCATCTGCTTGCGGTTCGGCAGTAATACCCTTGCCGCTGACCGCGCCGCTGACCCCACCGTCACTTCCCCCGCAACCTGCGCCACCACAGCCCCCTCGAACAATTCTCCGCTTTCGCTTGTCATCTCGATTCCATCTCGCCTTGTCAGTGCACTCTTAACGTACCAGCGCTAGAACCGTGGACCGGGTAGTGCAGATATTTTTATAAATTTTCACAGGCTCTGAGCCTGCGAACGGTGGCCGGCCGGGACGAGAAAACCACCGCAGCCCTGTGCGCCGATGCGCACGGCTTCAGCCTGCACGCGGCGGTGCGCTGTGGCGCGCATCAGCGCCAGGAACTCGAACGCCTGTGCCGCTACATTACTCGCCCCGCGATCGCCAACGAACGACTAAAGCGCGATGGCGCTGGAAACGTCGTGCTACAACTCAAGAGCGCCTGGCGCGACGGCACCACGCACATCGTTATATCACCGCTGGAATTCATGCAGCGCCTGGCCGCGCTGGTGCCGCGACCGCGCCTGCATCTGATCCGTTTTCACGGCGTGCTCGCACCCAATGCCGGCCTGCGTGCCGCGATCGTGCCGGGCTCGCCGGAGAATATCAGCGAGCCCGCAGACGAACCGGCGCACGGCGCGCCGGCGCGCATGGGCTGGGCGCGCCTGCTCCGGCGCGTTTTTGACATTGATGTTGAGCGTTGCGTGTACGGCGGCAAGCTCAAGATCATCGCCGCCATCGAAGAGCCGGCGGTGATTGTCAGGATACTCACGCACCTGGGTTTGCCTGCACGCGCGCCGCCGCGCTCCCCGGCGCGGCCGCTGGCGCTCTTCCAGGTGGCCTGATTCGCAAGACAAAAGCGGTTCTGCAACGGGGCTGACGATCCCGCGCGGCCTGCGCTCAAGTGTGGCGGTCAAAGTGAGTCGGAGTGAGGTGACTCGGGCCGATTCACGGGGCGAATGGTCATCGAGCGCGGGGAATTTTCACCAAAGGCTCGAGTGATCGACTATGATTGATCACTCGCAGGTTCGGGGATACGGTCAGTGAAAAAGGTGGTTTAAAATGACTATCCTCGACGTGTCGCCCCACCAGGGTTGTCGCGAATGCGTAAACATCAATCTCATATAGGATCCCTATGATCAACGAATATCACTTCGATAGTCTCATCCGCTGGCCCAAGGGCGAGCGCGCCGCCGTGTTCCTGACCTTTGATTTCCAGGGCGGAGAGGACGTCAAGCCCGATAAGAACGGCATCTTGAACTATGAGATGTGGAGCCAGGGCGAGTACGGCCCGCATCATGCGATCTACCGCCTCCTGCGCGTCCTCAAAGAGGAGAACGTCAAAGGTACGTTCATTACCTGCGGCGCCATCGCAGAACGCTATCCGGACGCAGTCAAAGCGATCGTCGACCACGGTCATGTGGTAGAAGGTCATGGCTACAATCACGAGATCGCCCGCTACCTGCCGCGCGAGCAGGAGGACGATATCATGAAGCGGGCCATCGCCATGATCAAGAGCCGCATCGGCCGTCGGCCGATGGGCTGGCGCTCGTGCACGCAGAGCACCAACACGATCGATCTGCTGATCGAGAATGGCTTTGCCTTCAACACCAACTGCTTCCACGAGGAGCAGCCGTTCCTATTCGAGAAGAACGGCAAGATCCTGGTCGAGCTGCCGCGCCAGCCGTTCGGCGACGGCACGCTGTTCGGTCATCGCCACGGCGAGTTCGGCAATCCGTTCT
>JAYWDM010000521.1:0-3585 GCA_043779885.1 Betaproteobacteria bacterium
GGCGTGCACGGCGCGCGGGCGCGCATCGACGGCAAGACCGTTGAAATAGACAGCCAGAGCGTGGTCCTCGCGTGCGGCGGCTTCGAGGCGAATGCCGAATGGCGCGCGCGCTACCTCGGCCCCGGCTGGGACCTGGCCAAAGTGCGCGGCTCGCGTTTCAACACCGGCGACGGTTTGCGCATGGCGCTCGACGCCAGCGCGATGCCGTACGGCAACTGGTCCGGCTGCCATGTGCTGCCGACCGATACCAATACGCCAAACTACGGCGACATCACGCTGGGCGATGCGTTCCAGAAAAACAGCTACCCGTTCGGCATCATGGTCAACAGCAGCGGCCAGCGCTTCTTCGACGAAGGCGCCGATTTCCGCATGTATACCTATGTCAAATGCGGCCTTGCTGTCATGCAGCAGCCGCAGCAGCTCGCGTGGCAGGTGTTCGACGGCAAGACGCTGCACCTGCTGCGCGACGAGTATCGGATGAAACAGGCCACCCGGATCCGCGCCGACACGCTTGAAGATCTCGCGAAAAAACTCGCGGGCATAGACCGCGCGCAGTTCCTCAGCACGGTGCGGGATTTCAATGCCGCGGTGCAGGCCGCTGTCCCCTTCGACCCGAACAGCAAGGACGGCCGCGCAACCCGCGGTCTGGCAATCAATAAATCGAACTGGGCAACGGCCCTCGACCAGCCGCCGTTCGAAGCCTTCGTGATCACCGCCGGCATCACGTTCACCTTCGGCGGCATCAAGGTCAACACCGATGCGCAGGTCATGGATGTCGACAACCGGCCGATTCCGGGCCTCTATGCGGCAGGCGAAATGGTCGGCGGCCTCTTTTATACCAATTACCCGGGCGGCAGCGGGCTGATGTCGGGCGCGGTGTTCGGCAAAATCGCCGGCGCCGCGGCCGCGCAAAACAGGCATTGAGGAGTTCGCACATGGCCACTATTGCATCCCGCCTGCAGACTGCACCGGCAGCGCAATCCATCTCGCAAAGCATCGCCGAGCATGTCGTGTCGTGCAACTACGCGGCGTTGCCGGCATCGTCGATTGCCGCGGCGAAACGATTGATGCTCGATACCCTGGCCGTCGCGTGGGCTGGCACGAGCGCGCCGGGGGCCAGCGAAGCGCATGCACTGCTCGCCGAAGAAGGCGGGCGCGGCGACAGTTCGGTGTGGGGCTACGGCGGCAAGCTGCCCATCGCTGCCGCGACATTCCTCAACAGCATATCCGGCGGCGCGCTCGATTACGACGGCGTCAACACCGTGCACGCTGACGTCGTGGCGCTGCCGGCTGCGCTGGCCGTGGCGGAACGAGAGTGCGCGAACGGCAAGGATTTTCTTGCGGCACTCGTTATCGGCAGCGATTTGTGCTCGCGCTTCGGCGGCTCGATCACCGGCGCGCATAAAGGCTGGTTCACGACTTCCATTTACGGTGGATTCGGCGCCGCGGCAACCGCCGCCAAGCTGATGCGGCTCGACGCGACGGCGACGCGCCATGCGCTGGGCATCGCTTTGAGCCAGGCTGCCGGCACCCAGCAATCGAACATCGAACAGGCGCTGACCAAGCGCCTGCAGGGCGCGTTCGCTGCGCGCGCCGGCGTATTCTCGGCGCAGCTCGCGCAACGCGGCATCACCGCGCCGCGCGAAGCGCTCGAAGGCAGGTTCGGTCTTTACGCGCTGTACCAGGAAGGCGACCCGCTGAAAATCCTCGACGGCCTGGGCAAACGTTTCGAGCACGAGAACACCGCGATCAAGAAATATCCGTGCTGCGCGTGCAGCCACGCCTCGCTCGAAGCAGCACTTGGGCTGATACGCGACTACGATCTCAAGCCCGCCGACGTCACCGCGATCGAAGTCACGCACTCGACCTTCATGCATCGCCTGGTCGGCGCGCCGTTCAATCCGGGCGACAACCCGCAGGTCTCGGCGCAATTCAGCGTGCAGTACGCAATCGCGTGCGCATTATTGCGGCGGCGCATGAGTGTCGCCGATCTGGAGGACGACGCGATACACGATCCCGCGATCAAAGCCATCGTCGAACGCACGCGCGTCGTCGTCGACGACAGCCTGAAAAGCTCGCGCGCGCCGGCAAGCGTCAGCATCGCGACGCGCCAGCACGGCACGTTGAGCCGCACAACGGAAAAATTCCCGTGGAGTCCCGAAGATCCGCCGACCGCCGCCGCGCTGCAGGAAAAACTCGACGCATGCTTCACCGCCGGCGTAAAACCGCTCACCGCGGAGAAAAAATCGCTGTTGATCGAGCGCGTGCGGGAAATCGAAAACGTGCCGGACATGAGCCGGTTTTTTGCCGGAATACTGTAAGGCGCCCCGCGTTCGCCGCGTCATATATGAACTTCAACCACGTCGCCGCCGGAACTTTCATCGCCATCGCCGCGGCGCCCGCGATCGCGCAGGACTATCCGTCGAAACCGGTCCGCATCATCGTCCCGTTCGGGGCGGGCGGCACCACCGATATTCTCGCGCGCGTGGTGGGCGAGCGGCTGGGCGAGCGCTGGGGCCAGCAGGTGGTGATCGACAATCGCCCCGGCGCCGGCGGCAACATCGCGGCGGAACTCGCCGCGCGCGCGGCGCCCGACGGCTACACCTTGTTTCTCGGCTCGATGGGAACGCAATCCGTCAATGTCAGCATCTATCCGAAGCTCGCGTTCGATCCGGTCAGGGATTTCGCGCCGGTCAGCCTGGTGGCGAACAGCGCCAATTTGCTGCTGATCCATCCCTCGATTCCCGCGACGAACGTCAAGCAACTGATCCAGCTGGCGAAGGGCGCACCGGAGCGCTTCAGCTATTCGACCTCCGGCAGCGGCAGCTTCAACCACCTGTCGGCCGAACTCTTCAGCCTGATGGCGCAGGTCAAAATGGTGCACATCCCGTACAAGAGCGGAGCGCAGACGCTCATGGCGGTGGTCAGCGGGGAGGCGGATCTCCTGTTCCAGACCATTCCTCCCGCGCTGCCGTTCCTGGAGTCGCGCCGGCTGAAGGCGCTCGCCGTATGCACGCCCGAGCGCCATCCGCTGTTTCCGCGCTTGCCGACCGCCAGCGAATCGGGACTGCCCGGATTCGAAATCAGCACCTGGTACGGCATACTTGCGCCTGCCGCCACGCCCAAATCGATAGTGACTGCGCTCAACGACGCGCTGGTGCAGATCATCAAGTCGCCCGCCACGAACAAGCGCTTGTCCGAGCTTGGCGTGGACCCCGCGTCGAACACGCCCGAGCAATTCTCCGCGCTGATACGCACCGACCTCGTGAAGTGGGCGAGGGTCGCCAAATCCGCGGCCATCAAGGTGAATTGAGCATGCCGAAAAAACACGGCGTTATACAAGCGCAGCGCGAGTTCGAGAACCAGGTCGCGTGGGTCATAGGCGCGCGCGGCTCGCTGGGCAGCGCGATTGCGCACGCGCTCGCAATGGCAGGGGCGCACGTCGTGCTGTCGTCGCGCGAGGCAAGCGCGTTGAAGCGCACCGCCGCGCAAATCGGACGCGCGGCGAAAACCCGCGTGTCGGTGATGAGCGTCGATCTTGCTTCACGCGCGTCGGTGGATCGCGCCGCCAAAGCGATTGCGCGC
>JAYWDM010000522.1:0-10078 GCA_043779885.1 Betaproteobacteria bacterium
AGGAACTTGACGCCACCGGCGCGCGCATCGTCGATACGCTGCTGATGAACGCGCCTGGCGCCACCACGGCCACCAAGCTGCGCGCGCTGCGGGTTGCCGATTGTTTCCTCGACGACGGCCCGTTCCGCGATCTGGTGCACGAACATGCAAATACGCGCCAGAGTGCCGAAGCGGCTGAGGGCACCGCCTCGTTCATCGAGAAGCGGGCGCCGAGCTGGTATCCGGGAAATTCATGAACACTGGCGCAAGTTCTATCGCCTCAACAAAGCTCCCGCTACCGAACGCAACGCAGGCAGGAGCGGTGGGCGCGTGTGAACTGCGGCAGAAATTCCGTCTCATGGCCACGGTAGGCGAGGTGCCACAGTTGGCCGCATACAATATGGTCGTTCGCACCTGGCATGGATGGGTTTCTTAAAACGTGGTTTTTGCCGCAGAAAAGCACGCTCCAAGCATTAAAATTACACGCGATTCGGAGCTTCATGTAGCAATATCCGTGAGTTGCGATGGTCCGACCCGGTATAAGATTTCAACAGCATGAAGGATAAAATCCTTTACGTTCGTCGGCGACGGCTGACGGCGCGATGTGGTCGCAAAGTTGTTCTATTCCTTGCCGGTCATCTGCCTCGGCAGTCCCCGTAACCTCTCTTGCAACCATTCGTCGACCAGGCGCGCGACGACGAGGTTGTTCAGTTCGGACGGAATGCCGTGTGCGTTGCCGCGGATGCCGCGCGCTTCGAGCCTGATGTGCTCGTTGGCGACGCCGGCCTGAGCAAGGTACTTCGCCGTGCAGTGATCGTACGGCGCGTGATAAGACGCTTCGCCGGTGATGATCGCGATGGGGATTCCGCGCAGGTTCGGCAGCATGCGCGGCGCGCCCGCTTGCATCGTACACAACACGAGGTCAGGACCATCGGCGGTCGCCTGCTTTTCGTGACGCAGTTCTTTGGGATCGCTGGCCGGCGGATCGTAGGTGATGCGGATGTCCGTCGGACCCCAGGGGCGAGCGGGCCCCTTCGCCAGCACTGCGCCTTCGAACGGCGGGCCGGAAGGCTCGACGGCGACGATCCCGCGCACGAGCTTCGGCCGGGCATCGGCGAGCAGCCAGCCGAACGGCCCGGCCTGCGAATGCGTGACCACGATGGCGGGGCCGATGCGATCGAGCAACGCGGTGCCCGCGCTCTGCACCAGTTGCTGGGTCTCAGCATTGCTCGCGAGGTACGCAACCGTGCGCGCGTAAGCGGCGTCGAATACGGGATTGCCGCGCTTGCCGCGATTGGGGCCTTCGCCCGGATACTGTGTGTGCAGCTTCGCCTGCGGCCACGATCCCAGCTCCGCTGCGGCGGTGTTGTTGCGTTCCGTACTGGAGGCAAGGGAGCGGATCTGCCTGCCCTGATGCTGCGCGTCGTATATCGAGCGCCCGCGCGCCGGCTGATCCGTGATGTAAACAATATAGCCTTGATCGACAAAATAATGCGCCCACCCGCGCCGGCCGTCGGGCGTCTGCATCCAGGTCGTTCCGGTTGAACTGGCGCCGTGGAAGAAAACGAGCGGATGCGGCTGCCGTACTACGCGCGGCACCCACACTTCGACGTACATCTGCCCGGTCATTACCTCGCGGCCCGGCTCGCCCACATAGCGCCCGCCGGCGTAGAAGTAGCCTTGCCGTGCGACGTTGCTCTCGATCGCGGGCACGCCGGCGGGAACGATCGCGCTCTTTCCCGCGGGTCCGGTGCCGGCGCAGCCCGCCAGCAGCGCGGCCAATCCGGCTGCCGCCAGAACGTTCCATGATGTCATTTCGTTTACTCCCTTGGTAACAATAGGACCGTCATCATCGCGCGTCGGGTGGTCAATCCGCGCTCATTTCCCGCGGCCGTCCAGCAGCCGCTGGATCGGTTCCGGCAGACCAGCATGCGGCTTTGCGGGCGGCGGCGCGAAGCTGCCGCTGCGCGCAACGCCCGGCTTGAGCCCGATCAGCGTCTCGGCGTGGCGCACGGCGCTCGACACGCCCTCCACGACCGGTACCGGAATGCCGCCAGCGATGCTGCGCGCAAGCCCCGCGAGCGGCGCGCCGGCAAGGATCAGAACGTCAGCGCCGTCGGCGTCGATGGCGTTCATGCAGAGTTCATTCAACTCCCGCGCGTGATCGCCCTGCACCCCGCCGATGTCGCGGATCGGCTGCTTCAGCGTGCGGATGCTCGCCAGGCGTCCGAGCATTCCGCAATGCTCCACGCATTCGCGGTACCACGGCGCAATGCGCCGCGAGATGGCGATGATCGAGAACCGGTTGCCGAGCAGGCTGGCGCTGGCGAGGGCAGCCTCGGTGAGCCCGACGACCGGTATGTCGAGCACCTCGCGCAGCGCCGCGACGCCGGGATCGCCGAATGCCGCGACGATCAGCGCGTCATGCCCCGCCGCGTGCGCGCCGGCCACGCTCGCGACCGCGTAGGCGCCGATCATGGCCTCGAAGCGGGTCTCGATGTAGGCGACGCCGAACGGCGCGGTGTGCAGCGTGATTGCGGTACCGGGGGACGCAACGCGCCGCGCCTCCGCGCCGATCAGGCGGGTGACGCTCTCGGAGATGTTTGGGTTGACGACCAGCAGCTTCATTTGCGCACCTGGTCCTGGGCCCAGCGCCTGCGGATCTCGCCGCACTCGGCATGCAGCACGCCGGTCACGAGTTGCAGCGGCCACGCCATCATCTGCGCGAAGGCTTCGATCGAGTAGGTCCCGAGGTCGATGCGGTTGAGGTCCGCGTGACGCAGGCCGAGCACCAGCGTGGGCACTTTTGCCAGGCGCATCGCCTCGGCACACATTGGGCACGGTTCCATGGTGCTGTAGAGCGTGGCGCCGGAGAGATCAGTCGTGCCGAGCGCCCTGAATGCGTTGCGCAGCGCGTCGGTTTCCGCATGCACCGTGATGTCGTTCTGCGAGTTCTGACGGTTCTGCCCCGCGGCGAGGACCGCGCCGTCGCGGACGATGACCGAGGCAACCGGCCAGTCGCCGCGGTCGAAGGCCTGCTGCGCGAGGCGCAGAGCGTGTGCCATGTGCTGCTCGTGTTCCATCTCAGTAGCCCATGAGTTTAGGCAGCCATGTGACCAGCCCGGGGAAGAAGATGCAGGCGAGCAGCAGCACGTACTGCGAAATGATGAACGGCATGCAGGCGCGCACCAGGTCGCCCATCCTGATTCCGGTCATGCCCTGAATCACGAACAGTACGACGCCGACCGGCGGCGTCATCATGCCGATAATGAGATTGAGCACGAACAGGAACGCGAACAGCGTCGGATCGATGCCGTAAGCGAGCGCGATCGGGTGGAACAGCGGCACCAGCATGATGTACGCGGCGTTCGACTCGAGGAACATGCCGACGACCAGCAGTATGCCCGCCACCAGCAGCAGGAACATCGTCGGGTCGGTGGTGATCGAGCGGGTCCACTGCGCGAGCTGCTGCGGCAAGAGGTCCACCGTGAGCAGGAACGTCACGGTCGACGCGAATGCGATCAGGGCAGCCACCACCCCGGACATCAGCGCCGAGCGGTAGAGGATCTCCGGGATCTGGGCGAGCGTGAGCGCGCGCGTGACGAAGAAACCGATGATCAGCGCGCCGACCACGGCCATCGCCGCGCCCTCGGTAGCGGTGAATGCCCCCCCGATGATGCCACCGATGCAGAAGAGCGGCATCGAGAGCGACAGCGAGCAGCGCCAGGTTTCGCGCGCGAGGCGCGCCAGCGAGAACGGTTCGCCCTCGAGCGGATAGTTGCGCTTGCGGGCGATCCACCAGCACTGGAACATGAACACGGCGGTGATGAGCACGCTCGGAATCGCGGCGGCGATGAACAGTGCCGCGATCGAAACGCTGGAGCCCGCGAGGTAGGCGTAGACGATCATCGCCGCCGAAGGCGGAATGATAGGCCCGAGGTTGGCGGAGGCGGCGACGACGGCAGTCGAGAAGCCGAGGCCATACCGCTTCGTCAGCCCCGGGCCCAGGGTCGACGACAAAGCGGCTGCATCGGAAACGGCGGTGCCGGACACCAGCGAAAGGATGGCGCCGGCGAGCATTGCCACCTGCGCCAGGCCGCCGCGCACGCGGCCGACGAGCGCGTTGGCGAAAGCGATCATCTGCTCCATGATGCCGCCCTTGATCATCAGTTCCCCGGCGACCATGAACAGCGGAATCGCCATCAGCGGAAAGGAGTTGACCGATGACATCATGCGCTGCGGCAGCATGTTGAAGTCGACGTCCGAGAGCCACAGGCCGCCGATGGCGGCGGTGCCGAGGGCGAAGGCAAGCGGCATGCCGAGCACGCCGGCCACCAGGAAAAATGCCATGACCCACCAGCTCATAGCGCCCGCATCATCTTCATTCCACCGCGCGCACGGTCCGGATCGGATCGCGCCACAGCAACTGGAGCAAATGCAGAAAGCTGTGCGCCGCCGCGACCCCGACCGGGATCATGAACCAGTTGGTGCTCATGTTCAGCGACTGCATCATCTCGTCCCAGGTTAGCCAGGTCACCTTCAGGGACTGCCAGCAGACCACCGCCATCAGCGCCGCGGCCAGCAGCGCACAGCCTTTCGTCAACAGCGCGCGCGTCGCTGCCGGCAGGTGGCTGGTCAGCAGTTCGATGCCGACATGCGCGCCTTCGCGGATGCCGAGCGGGATGGCCAGGAACATGCACCACACGAACAGCAGCCGCGCGACCTCGTCGGACCAGTCGAGCGATGAATTGAAAACGTAACGCAAAATAACCTGGAACGACACGATGAAGATCATCGTGGCGCTTGCCGCGATGATCACCCAGCGGGCCATCCGGTCGACCCGGTCGAGGGACCGGGAGTAGAGTTGCCTCACGCTCGCGCTATTTCTTCGCGGTCTCGGCCTGCACCCGGTTGACGATATCCGCGCCGATGCGCTTCTTCACGTCATCGACCACCCCGGCCGACGCCTTGCGCAGCTGATCGCGAAACTGCGGCGATACCTCGTCGAACTGCGTGCCGCGCTTGCGGATCTCGGCGATCGATTCGTTTTCTTCCGCGCGCGCCCGTTCCCGCTGCCAGACGACCGCCTTGTGCATGCTCTCGCGCAACTGCTTCTGCTGCGCCGGCGACAGGGCTTCGAAGGCGCGGCGGTTCGCCACCACGTTGATGAAGTCGAAGAAGTGCCCGGTGTTGGAGAGGTACTTCTGCACTTCGAAGTAGCGGCTGGCATTGATCACCGAGTACGGGTTTTCCTGGCCGTCGACCACCCCCTGCTGCATTGCCGAGTAAAGCTCCTTGATGTCCATGGCGACGGGGTTGGCGCCGAGCGCCCGGAACGTAGCGAGGTGGGTTTCGTTCGGCTGCATGCGGATCTTCAGCCCCTTCAGGTCCTCCAGCGACTTGATCGGGCGCTTCGAGTTGGTCACGTGACGCGCGCCGAGTTCGAGGAAACCCAGCGAAATGAGCCCCTTTTCCGCGAGCTTGGAATCGAGCAGTTGTCCGACCGGGCCGTCGACGACGCGGAAGGCCTGCTCGCGGTTGTCGAACTGAAACGGCAGCGAGATCGCCTCGAGTTCCGTGACCGTGCGCGACAGGAAGGCCATCCCGACCCAGATCATCTGCAGCGTCCCGGCGCGCACGTTCTGCACGTTCTCCTGCGCGCCGCCGAGCTGCATCGCCGGAAACACGTCCACGGTGAAGCTGCCGCCGCTCGCCTTGGCGAGTTCGTCGCGGAACATGTTCATCGCCACGCTGGAGGAGTGCTCGGTGGCGAAGTTGCCCGCGAGCCGCCATTTGGTCTGTGCGTGGGCGGGCGATGCGACGGCGAGTAGGGCGGCAAGCGCCCACAGGGACCTCAGTAGAACGGTTTTCATGGCTGCTCTCCTTGTAAAAATGAATTCATCGCGTCCCGCGGCCGCGGGCGGGCCGGCGCCGGCAGCGCGCAACGCAGGAATCTGCCGTGCCCGGGCCGGCCGCAGAACTGCCCGTCGGCCCAGACGGTATCGCCGCGCGACAGCGTCAGCGCGGGCCAGCCGGTGATCTTCATGCCCTCGTAGGGCGTGTAATCCACCGCGTGGTGCAAAGCGTCGTTGCGAATCGTCACCTCGCGCTTGTCGTCCCAGATGACCATGTCCGCATCGCTGCCGACCGCGATCGTTCCCTTGCCCGGATACAGCCCGTACAGGCGCGCCGGATTGGCGGCCGTCAATGCAACAAACTGGTGCAAATCGATCCTGCCCTTGAGCACCCCCTCGGAAAACAGCAGCGGCAGCCGGGTTTCAAGTCCGGGGATGCCATTCGGAATGTAGGGGAACGCGACCTCGTTGCCGCCGGGCTTCTTGCCGTGCGGGTCGTCGTAGCGAAAGGGCGCGTGATCAGACGAGAACACGTGAAAAACACCGTTGGCAAGTCCGTCCCAGATGCGTTGCTGGTTGGCCTTGTCGCGCGGCGGCGGGCTACACACGCATTTGGCGCCGTGGTAACCCTCGGCACCGAGCGCATCCGCGGTGAGGAACAGATATTGCGGGCAGGTCTCGGCGTAGATGTTGAGGCCGCGGCCTTGCGCCCAGCGGATCTGCTCGACCGCCTCGCCGCCGGAGACGTGCACGATGAGGATCGGCACGTCCAGCAGTTCCGACAGCGTGATGGCCCGGTGCGTGGCTTCGCGTTCCACCGGCATCGGACGCGACGCCGCGTGAAATTTCGGTGCCGTGCGGCCGCTGGCGGTCAGGCGTGCGGTCAGCCAGGCGATGGCGTCGGAATTCTCCGCGTGCACCATGACCAGCCCGCCTTCGCGCCGCGCGACCTCGAGCACGTCGAGTATCTGCGCGTCAGAAAGCTTCAGGTCGTCGTAGGTCATGTAGATTTTGAACGAAGTGCAGCCGTCGCGGATCAACTGCGGCAGTTCGTTGTCCAGCACGGCGGGCGAGGGGTCGGTGACGATCAGGTGAAACGCGTAGTCGATGCAGGCCTTGCCGGCAGCGCGACGGTGATAGTCCTGGACGGCCGCCGCGAGCGAATGGCCCTTGGCCTGGGCGGCGAACGGGATCACGGTGGTGGTGCCCCCGCAGGCGGCGGAACGGGTGCCGGTCGCGAAATCGTCGGCCATGATCATCGGTGCGGGCATCGGCTGGTCGAGATGGCAGTGGGCGTCGACGCCGCCCGGCAGGACGTAGCGGCCGGCGGCATCGATTTCGCGTGCGCCGCGCTCCAGCCGCTCGCCGAGAGCTACGACGCGTCCGCCGCGCACGCCAACGTCGCAATGCTGCAAGTCGCCCGCGGTCACGACGGCGGCGTTGCGCACCACCAGGTCGAACGGGCCGCTCATCCGGCAGCAGGGCGGGCGGTGACGTGCAGGCTATCGCAGCGGGTTTTCATGTGGGCGCCGATTACGTCTGGATTGTGGCCAATTCAACGACCCGCTGTCAATGCATTTACGGGCCGTGCGCTGATCGTCGCGCCGGCGGCGCTGACGAATTTCGCCGTCTCGCCCGCGCCCATCGTGACCGGCATTCGCCGTTCGCCGACGAAATAACCCAGCCGGCTTCACGCGGGTGCACGCGAGTGGTTCGACACCACCTCCAGCACCCGCTTGCGGCCCGCATTAAACAACTCGGTGCGGACCACCGCAATATTGCGGCCGCTCTGCAGAACGGTTGAACGCGCGCTGATGGCTTTGCCCTGACCGGGGCTGATGTACCACGCCGAAGCGCCGGTGAGGATCGGATGGTGCGGCACGGCGGCTTTGGCCGTGGCGAGCGCGGTGTCGATCAGGAATCCCCCCTGCACGTGCCCGACGCGGTTGCCCACATGCATGCCGACCGCCAACCGCCCGCTGGCGCCGTACGCGGTGCGCTTGACTGCCGGGCCGCACAGCGTGCCGAGCAAGTCTCGATTGTGCGCAACACGTATGGCTTTTTCGACACGCCGGAGCACATCCTTTTCCCTGGCGTCGAGGTCCCCTTTCGTCAGCAGCGGCCATCGATTGCCGTCCTCGCCGCCCTCCCACGGCAGGCCGCGCATCACCACACCCGGCGGCGCAGGCGGCGCCACCCAGGTTCCCGACATGCGCATCACCTCGCGGCCCTCGCACATCACGCGACCCGCGGCGACACTTTCCGGCAGCGCCGTGCGTGGTGAAAACCCGCTGCCACGCCCACATGCGGTAAGCCGGCCGCAAGCAGGTTCGCCGGTGAATTCCACCCGCAGCATCAAGGTGGCGGTGCGCGCGTTCGGGTCCGCAAATGCGCGGTTTGCCGCGGCCAGTGTCATGTCCGCCAAGTACAGCAGCGCGACGCGATTGACGATGCCATTCGCATCAGCGCAATGCGGCCCCGGGTCTATGGTGAATTCAACGCCGCCGGTTTCGAAGCGCTGCCGCGTCAAGTTGAGAAAATAGCCCGCGAAATGCATCCCCGGCGCGCGGTTGCTGGATATCGCGCGCAGCGTCTGGCGGCGGATAAATTCGCTGTCCTGCAGAGAGAAGCTCACAATGAAATTCCTGTTCGGCAATAGTTAACCACACGCAAATCCGCCCGCGATATTACCAATGGCTTAACCGGGATGCACACAATTTGGAAATCGTGTGCGTCCCGATGAGTCGGGTTTTCCGTATAATCCCGTCGCGGCCGGTACTTGGCATGCTCCCGCCCTCCCGGGCCTTTACTTTCGACTTTCGACCTTGAGCTCCAATCTGCCTGTGTCCGTGGACGAGCATCGCAGCCTCATCGCGCTTGCAATCGCATCTGCTTTTGTCGTGGCGGGCGGCATTCACTATCAGACCCCGATGCTGGCGGCGATCGCCGCGGAGTTCGGAGCGGATGCCGCGGCAACCGGCTGGATACCCACGCTCTCTTTCGGCGGCATGCTGGCGGGCATCGTGTTTTTCGTGCCGCTGGGGGATCGCATCGACAAGCGCCGGCTGGTACTGTGCAAGATCGTCGTGCTTCTGCTCGCGCAGGCGATGATGGCGATGGCGCCGTCGATTGCAGTGCTGGCGGCCGGCAGCCTGGTGACGGGCATATGCTCGTCGCTCCTGCAGAGCTTCATCGCGATTACCGCCGAGACCGCGCACCCGGCGCATCGCGGACGCGCGCTGGGCACGCAACTAACGGCAATGTTCAGCGGCATCCTGTTCGCGCGGATTGCCGGCGGATTGATCGCCACGCACATCGGCTGGCGCTACAGCTACGTGCTGTCGTCAGGCATGCTGCTCATGATCATCCCCGTCTTGTGGGCGCGGCTGCCCAGCACCCGCCCCACCTCGCAGGCGTCCTATCGCGATTTATTATGGTCGATCTACCGGCTCCTGCGCGCGCACGCCAGCATACGGCGCGCCGTGGCGATACAGTTCATGTTCGGTATCTGCTACGGCGGATTCTGGGCGGTGGCCGCGCCCATGCTCGCGGTGCTCCATCGCGTGGGGCCGGCTGCGGCGGGCTTGATCGGCATCCCCGGCGCGGCGGGCATACTCGTCGCCCGTCCGGCGGGGCGCTGGATGGACCGCGCCGGCGTCATGCCGGTGGTACTGGCGGGCATACTCTCGATGCTGGCCGCATGGATAGCCATGGGTTTCGGCGTGTGGTCGATTGCCGCGGTGGTCGCCGGCGCGATACTGCTCGACTGCGGCCTGCGCGCGGCGATGGTGGCCAATCAGACGCTGGTCATTTCGGCGGCGCCGGATTCACGCGCGCGCGCCAACACCCTGTTCGGATTACACATGTGGGGCGGCAACGCCGTGGGCGCGTTTTTGATGAGCTGGACGTTCGCGCATTTCGGCTGGCTCGCCGTGTGCGGCGTTGCGATGACTGCGATGGTCATTGCGCTGCTGATCCATCTTGGTATTTTGCCGATTGGAAAGACGGCGGAATAAGCAAACCTGGCCCCTATAATCGATCAGCCCGCATTAGATGCGACCAGGATCATACTCGCGCGTTCCCGCAGGTATCGCACAACCCTTAACGGTTTCTGCACCACACTAGCTTCGCCTGATTCGACCCCATCCTCTCAGGATCTCGCCGTTCTGCAAGTAGAAACCCCGGCGTCGCTTCGCCAATCGGCGAATTCTGTTGCTATGTACGCCATCGCACAGAGCGCCACG
>JAYWDM010000523.1:0-3580 GCA_043779885.1 Betaproteobacteria bacterium
TTTTTCTATTCGCTCGACCGCACGAACGGCAAGTTCATCAAGGCCGAGAAGTACGTGAACGATCTGAACTGGACCAAGGGGCTCAATCCGCGCACCGGGCTGCCGGTCGAGTACGATCCGCGGCTCGACGTGCAAATCTACAATCCGGAAGCGCGCGCGCTGCGCGGCGACGGCAAGAAGCGCGCGTGCCCGACCTGGCACGGCGGTGTCGCACACCAGCCGCTCGCCTATCACCCGGTGAAGAACATCGCCTACGGCGTCGGCACGGAAGGGTGCTTTACGCAAACGGGCGCCGCCGTTGTCTCCAAATCCAAGGACGGCGACGTCGATATGAAGTTAAGCGAAAAGCGGCCCTATTCGAGCGATCTTTACTACGGCGCGATCACCGCGTTCGACACCGTCAACCACAAAGTGCTGGCGAAGGCCGTCACCGAGATCGAAAACCGCTCGGGCGCGACCGTGACGGCGGGCGGCATAGTATTCACCGCGCTGCAGGACGGCTGGGTGGTCGCCTACCACGACGAAACGCTCGAGGAACTGTGGCGCTTCAACCTCGGCACGCCGTTGAAAGGCGCGCCCGTGACGTACGCGATCGGGCCGAAACAGTATCTCGCCGTGCAAAGCGGCGGCCGTCACCTGCACCCGGTAAAGTACGACAAGCTCGAGAACTCGAGCTACCTGTTCGTGTTCGCGCTGAATTGAACCGCGCGGCGGGTAGCGCTGCCGCCCGCCGCTACGGCCTGAGTTCGTTGCAAACGTCGGCCGCGCCGCCCCAGTATTCGGCGCACTTCGCGCGATCCATCGCGCCCTTGCCGACGACTTTCGCGAATGCAAAATCCGCAATCAGTTCGACTTCGCGCGGTTGCAGCGTCGCCGGCGGGTCGGACATCTTCAGTCCCAACGCTTTGAGGTCAGCCTCTTTTTTGCCGAAGCACCGCCCGTCGCTGTAAGCGAACTTGTCGAACGGCGGCATGCCGGTGCCCGGCAGCCCGCACTTGACCAGCATGACAAAGGTGTTGCGGTCGAGCTTCGATTCGCGCAGGTTCGCGCCGTCCGGCATCTGGTTGTCCACCTTGCGCCCGTCGCCGGACCAGCCATGGCACGCCTGACAATTCCCCTTGTGCAAAAACAGCTGCATGCCCGCGCCGATGTTTTCGGCGTCGGCGGCGTGCACCGCCGTGACAAAGCCGGAACATGCGACGAATGCGAGAGTTACCGCCCCGATCCTGCGCAGACTGCGATGCATCATTCTCACTCCGTGTGATCCGGCTGCTATCGTGAGCCGGCTGAAAACTTTGGTCAATCCGCGTGATGATATGATGGAACGATTGCAATTACCAATGCACGGAGCGAAAACCATGCGAACGATGTGCCTGCCGATTTGTTTTTTCGCGTCTATGGTATGCGGCATCGCGCCGCAAGCCGCCGCCCAGCCCGCCTATCCGTCGCGCAATGTGCAGATCATCGTGCCTTATACGGCCGGCGGCTCCATCGACATCATGACCCGCACCGTCGCACAGCAACTGACGCTGGCCTGGGGAAAAAACGTGGTGGTCGACAATCGCCCCGGCGCGAGCGGCATGATAGGCACGGAAATCGCGACCAAAGCCGAGCCCGACGGCCACGTACTGCTCGGCCACACGTCATCGTATCCGGCGACCGCCGCCGTGCGCGAGAAGCTGCCCTTCGATCCGGCGCGCGCCATCGTGCCGATCGCGATGATCGCGCGCGCGCCGATGATGCTCGCGGTGCATCCCTCGGTGCCGGCGAAATCGGTGAAAGAACTCGTGGCGCTCGCGAAAAAAATGCCGGGCAAGCTCAATTACTCGTCCTCCGGTACGGGCGGCAACAATCATTTCTCAGGCGCGCTGTTCGCGTCAGCCGCCGGCATCCAGCTCACGCACATCCCGTACAAAGGCATATCGCTGGCGATGACCGCTCTCGCGTCCGGCGAAGTGGAAATCGTGATTGCGAGCGCAGCCGCGGTCAATCCGCAACTGCGGGCGGGCCGCGTACGCGTGCTCGGCGTTACCAGCGCGGCGCCTTCCCCGTTGCTGCCGGGGTTGCCGTCGATCGCGCAATCCGGCGTGCCCGGCTATACCTATGAATTGTGGTGGGGCCTGTTCGCGCCGGCCGGCCTGCCCGCGGAGCGCATGAACTTCATCAACGCCGCGGTCAATAAAAGCCTGGCCGGCCCCGAAATGAAAAAGTTCCTCGATAACGAAAGCGCCGAGGCGTGGATCGCCAGCGTGGCGCAGTTGAAAGATCTCCTGCCGAAGGAAATCGAGCGCTACCGGAAAGCGGCGAAAGAGGCGGGCATACCGTCGCAGTGAAGGCAGACGGACAATGAGGAATTCGCAACCAGCAGCAGCCCGGGCTTGATCGGGTTCAGTGCCGCACCCCGTGCGGGGTCAGAATCTGGCGTATGGCCTTGACGTCCTGCAGCTTGTCGAAGCCCGCGTTCAGTTCGTCGAACCCGATATGGCCGTCGATCAGGCGGTCGACCGGCAGGCGGCCCTCCTTATACAGGCGTATGAACCTGGGAATGTCGCGCACCGGCACGCACGATCCCATATAGGTGCCGCGTATGGATTTCTCCTGCCCGACCAGATCGCACTGGTTGACGCTGAAGGACGCGGTCGCCGCCGGCAGTCCGGCGATCACGACGGTCCCGCCGTACTGGACGATCGCGTAGGCCAGGTGCATCGCGTCGGTGCTGCCCGCCAATTCGAAGGCAAAGTCGACGCCGCCGCCCGTCAGATCGCGCACCTGTTCGACGCAGTCGGCATCGCGGGCGCAGACCATGTGCGTAGCACCTACGCTGGCCGCAACCTCCAGCTTGGCCGGCTCGCGGTCGATCGCAACGATGATCTCGGCGCCGGCCAATCGCGCGCCGAGCACGCCGCTCAACCCGACCCCGCCCAGGCCAACGACTGCAACCGAGTCGCCAGGGCGGATGCGCGCCGTATTGATCACGGCGCCCACGCCGGTCATGACGGCGCAGCCGAACAGCGCCGCATCGGCGAGCGGCATGTCCTTGTCGATGACGACCACGCTGCCGCGATCGACCACGGCGTACTCGGCCATGCACGAGAGCCCCGAATGATGATCGATCCGCTCGCCGTTCAGCGCGGTGATCCGGCTCCCGCCGGCCATCAACTCGCCGGCCGCCTTGGAAATGCGCGCGCGCTCGCACACCTGCGGGCGTCCCTCGAGACAGCGCCGGCAACGGCCGCACGACGCCGAGAACTGGAACGCCACGTGGTCGCCGGCGCGAACATCGTCGATGGCCGCGCCGACCTCGACGATTTCGCCGGACCCTTCGTGCCCCAATGCCATCGGCACCGGGCGCGGACGGTCCCCGTTGATCACCGACAAGTCCGAATGACACAGCCCGGCTCCGGCAATGCGAACCAGCAGCTCAACGCTCTTGGGCGGCGCGAGGTCCACTTCCTCGATGGATAAGGGCCTCGACTTCGCGTACGGGCGCGGCGCCCCGATCGTCCGCAGTACCGCCGCTTTGCATCGTATTGTCATAAGAGTCCGTGCTAATTATCAAACCGCAGATTCGCTTCTTTCG
>JAYWDM010000524.1:0-10064 GCA_043779885.1 Betaproteobacteria bacterium
CGGCGTAACCCGCCTATTTTTTTGGCGAGCGGGACATGGGTGGAGAAGTAATGCGCGTCGAACGCCGCCGCGTCAGCGGGTTTTTTGTAAAGCGCAACGAGCTTTGCCATGATGTTTTCTCCTCTTTATTTTCGTGCGTCACGGTAGGGTGGGCACCTCGTTGCCCACGCGGTAAGTGCCGATGCAGACTGTGTCGAACAAGCAAGCGGTGGCGTGTTCGCGCGAAGGAGGCGTGACATATCGTGCAGCTTCGGCGTTTGCAGCAAGTTTCCACCCCGCCCTGCGCCATCCTCGCACCCCGCTGTGAGTCGTACTACCTGAGCTTGTGCCGCGCCAGATCGTAATACATCGTTTCGACGTACTGGTCGGGAGTGCGCGGAGTATTGCGGTTCCATTGCGCGTCGAAGTCGCGCGTCGGTTTGGCATCGACCATTTGCTGTTTCGTCCTGCCGGCCTTGAACAGCTTCGCGGCGCGTTTGGCGATGGTGTCCATCACGCGGCGAAACTCGGTAAGTTCCTTTTTATTCGAAAGCCCGCCGTGTCCGGCGATCACCTGCGTGCCGTCGTCGATTCTCCTCAGCGCCATATCGACCGCGGGTGCGAAGCCCATGAGCGAGCCGCCGCTTTCCGTGTCGATGTTGGGATAGCGCGTTGACGCGTAAACGTCGCCCATGTGCAGGACGTTGCCTTTGGCGAAATGCACGATCGCGTCGCCGTCAGTATGCGACGGCGGCGTATGGAGCACGGTGACGTCGTCGCCGTTGAAGTGGAACGTCACGGTGTCCGCGAACGTGATGACCGGCAGCGCGGCCTTCGGGTAGGGCGGGACATTGCGCTTGATATACTCGTTGAACTGGAGCACCGACATGCGCTTTCTGACGTTGTCGTGCGCGAAGATGACCGCGCCTTCTTTGGCCATGTTCGCATTGCCGCCCACGTGATCGCCATGCACGTGCGTGTTGAGCACGAAGCGGATCGGCTGGTCGGAGATCGCGCGGATCGCGGCCAGTATCTTCGCCGACAGCGGCGCGAACTGGTCGTCGATGACCATGATGCCGTCCTCGCCGGCGGAAACGCCGATGTTGCCGCCTTCGCCTTCGAGCATGTAGAGCGTATCGGTGAGCCTGGTGGTCTTGATCACCGTGGCGTCGAAATTGCGCTGCTGCTGCGCGTTGGCGGCGAGGCTCAGCGCCGTGAGCACTACAAAGAGTAATCGTTTCATGCGGTTCCCCCCGGCGCCGTTACTTCTTTTTGTACGGCACGAAGCCGTAGTAGACCATCTCGACGAACGAATCGGTTTTGCGGAACTTGCCCCATTCCTCGTCGTATTCGCGCAAGGGCTTGGCCGCTATCACCTGCTCCAGGGTCTTGCCCTTCCTGACGAGGGCCTCGACCCGCGTCGCGACCGTGTTGATCATTTTGCGGTAGGCGATGACTTCCTTTTTGGTGGAGACCGGGCCGTGACCGGGAATGACCTTGGTGAAGTCGTCGAGCGTCGGGATCAACTCGTCCATCGCTTTGACGATGCCTTTCACCGAGCCGACGTTGTTTTCGACGTCGATGAACGGATAGCGGCCGGCGGCAAAGACGTCGCCGGTATGGATCACGTTGGCATTGCGGAAGCGCACGAAAGAGTCGCCGTCGGTGTGCGAACGCGGCACCTTGTAAGCGGTCAGTTCGTCACCGTTGATGTGGTAGGTCACGCGGTCGTTGTAGGTCACGACGGGCAGCGCCGCTTTCGGGTACGGCGGGATGTCCTGTTTCAGGATCTGCACGACCTGGCGGCCGGCCATGCGCTTGTAAACGTTGTCGTGCGCGACGATCAGCACGCCGGCCTTGCCCAGGTTTTCGTTGCCGCCGACGTGGTCCCAGTGATAGTGGGTATTGATCAGAAAACGCACCGGCTTGTCGGTGATCGCCTCGAGGTGCTTGGCGGTCAGCGGCGCGAACTGGTCGTCGATCAGCAGCACGCCGTCGTCACCGACCGACACGCCGATGTTGCCGCCCTGGCCTTCGAGCACGTAGATATTCTGCGCAACCTTGATGGTCTTGATCTGCACGGCGTCGAAGTTGGGCGCTTGTGCCTGAGCGCCGAAGCTAAGCGAAGCCGCCAGAATTACGAACAGGTGTTTCATGGTTCCCCCCCGGTTGGAATTATTACGATAGCATGGTTGGGCGCGAATGCGTAAATCCCTTCACCCTTCACCCTTCACCCTTCACTTCACCCCTTCACCGCTTATTCACGCTCGTGAAAACGATCTCGACAAACTGCTCGGGTTTGAGGAAACCCTTGCCCCACGTGGCGTCGTAATCCCGGGTCGGTTTCGCGGCCATCACCTGCGCCAGCGTTTTTTTCGCCTTCACCATCGCTTCGATTTTTACGGATACGGCCGCGAGCATGTCGCGATAGGCCCTGAGTTCGCGTTTGTTCGACAGCGGGCCGTGGCCCGGAATGATTTGCGTGACGTCGTCGGTCATCGCGAGCACGCGGTCGGCCGCCGCGATCACGCCCCTGACCGAGCCATTCGTGCCGACGTCGATGAAGGGATAGAACCCGTTGAAATAGGTGTCGCCCATATGCACAACGTTGGCGTTGCGGAAATGGACGATGGAGTCGCCGTCGGTGTGCGCGTTCGCCACGTGCATGGCCGTCGCCTCGTCACCGTTCAGGTGAAACGTCACGGTGTCGTTGAACGTGATCACCGGCAGCGCGGCGGGCGGCGAGGGGCCGTAGGCCGACTTGAAGAACTCTATGGCGGTCTTGCTGGACAGGCGCCGCCTGACATTGTCCTGGGCGACGATCACCACGCCCGCCTTGCCCAGGTTTTCATTGCCGCCCGTATGATCGAAATGCCAATGGGTGTTGAGCAGAAAGCGCACGGGCTTGTCGGAGACCGCCTTGATAGCCGCGAGTATGCGCGCGGTCAACGGCGCGAATTGGTCGTCGATCAGAAATACGCCGTCGTCGCCCGCGGACACGCCGATGTTCCCGCCTTCGCCTTCGAGCATGTAGAGCGTATCGGTAAGCCGGGTGGTCTTGATTTCAACCTTGTCGAAGCGGCCGGGCTGCGCGGCGGCGGACAGGCTGAACAAAACGGCAAAGACGAAAAGGGCGAATTTCATGGATCTCCCCGGAAAATTCCTTAGTCGAAGCTTAGCACGGCAACTTACGCCATGATGCGGCAGCGGTGCGTTCAGAGCGCGGACCGCGGTAAGGGCTTAGGCACGCAATTCATCGTATCTGATGTCGCCCGGGTTGATGGGTATCGCTTGCGCTCCACCCATCCTACGCGGCGTGAAATTTGGTCTGACTGTAGGATTGGTTGAGGCACGAAACCCATCGTATGCGATGTTCCTGGACGTGACGGGTATCGCTTGCGCTCAACCCGTCCTGCGCTGCTAAACTGGCGGCATCGGGCGGGAGAAGCAAACAAGTTCAATGTGATAGTCATCGGCAAGGCCGGCGAAAAGCAGCAGGGCGCGGTTGAACGGCAACTGAATGATCGCGCGGCCGGCCGGTGGTCAACTTGAACGCAGGATGAGCATATGAGCGAGTTTCAGTTTACGCGCGACGATATCGAACGCGCCGCGGCGGTCGTCTACAGGACGTTCGGGCCGACGCCGCAATTCGCGTGGCCGCTGCTCGGCGCCGAGCTCGGGGCCGAGGTGTGGGTCAAGCACGAAAATTACACGCCGGCCGGCGCGTTCAAGGTGCGCGGCGGCCTGGTGTACTTCGACGAACTCGTCGCGGGCGGCGCGCCGCCGGCCGGCGTGATCAGCGCCACGCGCGGCAATCACGGGCAGTCGGTCGGGTTTGCCGCGCGGAAAAACCAGATGGCCGCGACCATCGTGGTGCCGCATGGCAACAGCCGCGAGAAAAATGCGGCAATGCGCGCGCTCGGTGTCGAATTGATCGAGCACGGCGCCGACTTTCAGGAATCGCGCGAATTCGCCGCGCGCGTGGCGATTGATCGCAGGCTGCACATGATTCCGTCGTTCCACCCGCATCTCGTGCGCGGGGTTGCGACCTACGCGCTGGAACTGCTTCATGCAGTACCAGATCTCGCGACGGTCTACGTGCCCATCGGGCAGGGCTCCGGCATCTGCGGCGTCATCGCGGCGCGCGACGCCCTGGGCATGAAAACGGAAATCGTCGGCGTGGTGTCGGCGCACGCGCCGGCGTACAAGCTGTCGTTCGAAGCGGGGAAGCACGTCGAGCATGCGGTGACGACCGTGCTCGCCGACGGCATGGCGTGCCGCGTGCCGGACGACGCGGCGCTCGACATCATCGGCCGCGGCGCGGCGCGCGTGCTGGCGGTGACCGACGACGAGGTCGCCGCGGCAATGCGCCTTTACTTCAGCGCCACGCACAGCGTGGCCGAGGGCGCGGGCGCGGCCCCGCTCGCCGCGGCGCTGCAGGAGCGCAGCCGCAACCGCGGGCGGCGGATCGCGCTGGTGTTGTCGGGCGGCAACGTCGACCGCGACATGTTTGCGCGGGTGCTGGCGTGATTGCGCCTGCGCTGAAGTTTACGTTGCAGGGTTAAGAAAACGCTGAACACGTTTGAATTCGTCATGCCGGCGGACGCCGTAATTCTGTGCACTCAATCGTCTGGACACTGGCCCCGGCTGAATACCTGCCGGGGCGCGCCGTCACCCGCCGGTGCGACGAAATTGATCGGCGTTTTCTTAATGGTTATGCGCCGGCTGGCAGGCCGCGCGCAGGCGTGGAACTGAACGCCCGCAGTCTTGACGGTTATCCATCATGGCTGTATTATTCATATATGAATGGAAAACGCGCCCCGCTGCGGAAAGGCGTCCCGCCGCGTGATACCGGGCAGGTCATGCGCGCGCTCGTCGGCGCGGCGCACGCCGTCGAGGATCGTTGGGAGGAAGCGCTGGCGCGGGTCGAATTGTCGGGACCCAAGTTCGGTGCGCTGACGGTGCTGACGCAGGCGGGCGAGCCGCTGAGCCTGGGAGAACTCGCCGCCCGGCTGACCTGCGTGCGCTCGAATATCACCCAGCTCGTGGACCGCCTCGAGGCGGATGGGCTGGTCCGCCGCGTCGAAGATCCGGCGGACCGGCGCGGCAAACGGGCCGCGGTAACGCCGCTCGGCGTGGCGCGCCAGTCCGCGGGCGCGCGACAGGTCGAAAAAGTGCAAAAGGAACTGGGCAAGACCCTCGCCGGACTCGATCACGCCGCGCTGGAGCGCGTGCGGTCGGCGCTGACGTAGTTTTGATGTTGTGTTGATATATAGAGGCATGGCGCAGCAGGAAAGTTGTCGTGAGCTTACTGCGCGCGGGAAGCGAAAAATCCGTTGGGAGCAATGCATACGCGAAAATGCGTCATGCAGCCGGCGTCGCGGCCTGATTGCGATACGCAGCGTCGTGTAACGGGTCTGGCACGATAGCGGTGTTTTTGCTTGGCCGGATCACGGCTTGCCATCAAAATTTGTCTGGGAGAGTCGTTGTGCGTCCAAATGATGGGTTGGTTGAGCAGCGCGGTGCGCTGCGCAAAGCATGCGCGCTTGCCACGCTGGCGGGGCTGGCGCTGGCCGGCTGTAACGGCAAGGCGCCTAACTCCGCGCAGCAGCCGCCGCCGCCGCCGGAAGTCCGGGTAATCAAAGCGGTCGTTCAGCCCATTCAGGTGTTCGAGGAATATGTCGGACAAACCGAGGCGGTGGATACCGTCGAAATTCGCGCCCGCATCAGCGGGATCCTGGAACGCCAGGGTTTTGAGGACGGCGCGCGGGTGAAGCACGGTGAACTCCTGTTCGTGATCGACCCGCAGCCGTACGTCGCGGCGCTGGCCCAAGCGAAAGCCGCGCTCGCGCAAACCCAGGCGGCGCATCTGAACTCGAAGCAGAATCTCGACCGCATCCGGCCGTTGCTGGCCGACAGGGCGATCAGCCAGCAGGATCTCGACACCGCGATTGCGAAGGATGCCACCGATGCGGCAAACGAGGACGCCGCCAAAGCGCAGGTCAAAACGGCTGAGCTCAATCTCGAATACGCGACGATACGCGCGCCGCGCGACGGCGTGATCAGCAAGGCGCTGATCAGGCCGGGCGGGCTCGTCAACGCGTCGACGACGCTGCTGACGACCTTGTATTCGGTCGATCCGATTTACGTCAATTTCGCGGTGAGCGAGCAGAAACTGCTCGAATTGCAGCGCCAGTTGAAACGCAATCCCGGCGAGGACAAGGCCAGGTTGCCCGCGTTCCGGTTGCGCCTCGCCGACGGCAGCGAATACAAGTCCAGCGGCAGACTGAATTTCGTCGACGCGGCGGTGGACCCGAAAAGCGGCACGCTGCAGGTGCGCGTGCAGGTACCCAATCCCGACCGGCTGCTGCGCGCGGGGCAGCTCGTGCGCGTCATTTTCCCGTCGTTGCAGGAGTTGAACGCGATCCGCATCCCGCAGCAGGCGGTGCAGGAATTGCAGGGCAAGCGCTCGGTTTACGTGGTCGATGCGCAAAGCAAGGCCGCCTACCGTGAAATCTCGGCCACTACGCGGATAGGCAATGACTGGGTCGTCGAGAGCGGCATCGCGGCGGGCGAGATGGTGATCGTCGAAGGCACGCAAAAAGTCCGGCCCGGCGCGCCGGTGAAGCCGGTCGCCGGCGCAACCGATGCGAAGGGCGAAGCGAGGCAGGCGGGCGACACCAAAGACGGCGCCGCGAAAGCCGGCGAAAACGCGGGCGAAGCCGCGCAAAAAGGCGCTGCGAAGGCGCCGGCAAAGAATGACGCGAAAAGCGCGGCGTCCGCGCCGGCACCTGCCACGGGCGCGAAATAGGCATGTTTAATTTCTTCATCGACCGCCCGGTCTTCTCGTCGGTCATCTCGCTGATCATCTCGCTCGCGGGCGGAGTCGCCGTGCTCGGGCTGCCGATCACGCAATATCCGCAGATCGTGCCGCCGCAAGTGCTGGTGTCGACCGCGTTCCCCGGCGCGAATGCCACGGTCGTGGCGCAGTCGATCGCCGCACCCATCGAGCAGCAGGTCAACGGCGCGAAGAACATGATTTACATGGACTCGAAGAGCGCCAATGACGGCACCTACACGCTGACTGTCACTTTCGATGTCGGCACCAACCAGGACCTGGCGGCGGTGGACGTGCAGAACCGCGTGGCCGTCGCGCAAAGCGTGCTGCCCGCCGACGTGATCCGCCAGGGCATACAGGTGCGCAAGCAGTCGACGGACTTCCTGAGCGTGATCGCGCTGACTTCGCCCGATCACCGCTATGACTCCATATTCCTGAGCAACTACGCGCTGCTGAATATTCAGGACGCGATCGCGCGCATCCCCGGCGTGGGCTTCGTGCGCCTCTTCGGCGCGCGCGATTACAGCATGCGCATCTGGCTCGATCCCGACAAGATGGCGCGCCTGGGGGTAACCGCCGGCGAGGTGGTGCGCGTGGTGCAGGAGCAGAACGTCGTCGCGCCCGCCGGGCGCGTCGGTGTCGCGCCGGCGCCCGCGGGGTTGCAGATGCAGTATTCGGTGACGGTGCAGGGGCGGCTCGTTGACGTCACTCAATACGAGAACATCGTGGTCAGCGCCGCGACCAACGGGCAGATCGTGCGCCTGAAGGATATCGCGCGCATCGAGCTGGGCGGGGCCGATTATTCGATCAACGTGCGGGAGAAAGGCCTGCCCGGCGTATTCGTCGGCATCTTCCTGACGCCCGACGCCAATGCGCTCGACGTCGCCAAGGGCGTGACCCGCACGATGGATACGCTCGCGAAGGCCTTCCCGCCGGGCATGGTCTATTCGGTCCCGTATACGACGACGCCGTTCGTCACCGAATCGATGAAGGAAGTGATGAAGACTCTCTTCGCGGCGATCGTGCTGGTCGCGATCGTGGTATTCGTGTTCCTGCAAAGCTGGCGCGCAACGCTGATCCCGATGCTGGCGGTGCCGGTGTCGCTGCTCGGCACGTTCGCGGTTTTCACCGCGCTCGGGTTCACCATCAATACGCTGACGCTGTTCGGGCTGGTGCTGGCCATCGGCATCGTGGTCGACGATGCGATCGTGGTGGTCGAGGCGGTGCAGCACAAACTCGACAGCGAGAACCTGTCGGCGCGGGACGCGACCAAAGCGGCGCTTGCCGATGTCGGCGGACCCGTGGTTGCGATTGCCCTGGTCCTGTCGGCGGTCTTTATCCCGGTCGCCTTCCTGGGCGGCCTCACCGGCGCGCTGTACAAGCAGTTTGCGCTGACGCTCGCCACCTCGGTGATCCTGTCGGCGGTCGTCGCGCTGACGCTGACGCCGGCGTTGTGCGCGTTGTTGTTGCATCCCGCGGCGCACGGCAAGCCTGCCGGGCTCATGGGCCGGTTCTTTGACGTCTTCAACCGCGCGTTCGCGGCGTTTACCAGGGGCTACACGGCGTCGGTGGCGGTGTTGATCCGGCGCGCTGTCCTGGTGTCGTTGACCTTCGCCGTGATGCTCGGCGTTCTCTACGGGATGTTGACGACGCGGCCGACGGGCCTGGTGCCGGACGAAGACCAGGGTTATATGTTCGCCGTCCTGCAATTGCCCGCCGGCGCGTCGCTCGAGCGCACCAATGCGGCGGTGGACAAGCTCACGAAAATCGTCAACGAACAGGCCGGCATCGGCGGCGTGGCCTCGATCGCGGGATTCAACCTGCTGACCGGGCTGTCGACGTCCTACAATGCGACGGCGTTCATCCGCATGAAGCCGTGGGACGAGCGGCACAGTCCCGCCGAGTCGGCCACGGCGATATTGCGCGCGCTGACGGGACGCCTGAACAAGGAAATCACGGACGCCAACACCCTGGTGCTGAATCCGCCGCCGATCCGCGGCCTCGGCACCACCGGCGGTTTCGAATTCATCCTGCAAAGCCGCGGCGGCGGCGACGTCGCGGAATTTTCGAAGGTATTGCAGGGTTTTCTCGGCGAAGCGCGCAAACGGCCCGAACTGGGTTTCGTGTTCGCGAACTTCGACGACCGCGTTCCGCAGATCGAGTACGAAGTCGACCGCGACAAGGTCAAGTCCTACGGCATCAGCCTCGCGGACGTGTTCTTCGCGCTGCAGACTTTTCTCGGCGGCTATTACGTGAACGACTTCAACCTGTATGGACGCACCTTCCGCGTGCAGGCGCAGGCGGAAGGCTACGCGCGCGCCTATCCGGAAGACGTAAAACGCTATTACGTGAAGAACTCGCGCGGCGACATGGTGCCGCTCGGCACCGTGTTGAAACCGCGGCCCATCAACGCGCCGGAATATTTTCAGCGCTACAACATTTACCGCTCGGCGAGCATCAACGGCGGCGCCGCGCCGGGTTACAGTTCGGGCCAGGCCGCGCAGGCCATGGAGGAACTTGCGAGGTCGCTGCCCGCGGGTTACGGCTATGAATGGACCGGCGCCACGTTCCAGGAAAAGAAAACCGGCGGGCAGACCGGCTATATCTTTGCGCTGTCGCTGCTTTTTGTGTTCCTCGTGCTGGCCGCTCTTTATGAATCATGGGCGATGCCGGTCGCGATCCTGCTGGTCATACCGTTCGGCGTTCTCGGCGCGTTCTCGGGACTCATACTGCGCGAATCCGCCAACAACGTGTACGCGCAGATCGGGCTCATCATGCTGATCGGGCTGGCGGCGAAGAACGCGATTCTGATCGTGGAATTCGCGAAACTCGCGCACGAGCGCGGCGAGTCCATCGTGAACGGCGCCCTGCAGGGTGCGCGGCTGCGGCTGCGGCCGATCCTGATGACTTCGTTCGCGTTCATTTTCGGCACCGTTCCGCTGGCGATCGCGACCGGCGCCGGCGCCGGCGCGCGCCAGTCGCTCGGCACCACCGTCGTCTTCGGCATGCTCGCCGCGACCATGATCGGCATTTTCGTGATACCGGTTTTTTACGTCGTGATCCAGCGCATCAGCGAGCGCAGGTGGCCGTTCTCGCGCGATGATTCATCGTCTCGTCCGCAGGGCGGAACATGAAGCGGCTGCTGATCGCCGGGCTCGCATCGCTGCTCGCGGCGTGCGCGCAGGGTCCGAATTACAAACGGCCCGAGGTGAACACGCCCGCCGCGTTTCGCGGGCAGGCCGCAACG
>JAYWDM010000525.1:0-3574 GCA_043779885.1 Betaproteobacteria bacterium
TCGCTGAGTTCCTGCCCCCGAAAATAAATGACCTCGTGCTGGTAGAAGGCCGCGCGTATCCGCGCAAACGATGCATCGTCGAGCGGTTTCGTCAGGTCGGCGCCGCTGATTTCAGCGCCGAGCGCGGCGCCGGTGGGTTTGACTTGAATGGACATGCGGAATTGCCTCTGGCGTTGTGGCGGGCCAATCGCTCGATGCGCATGGCGGCTGCCGGAAATGCGCATTTAGCTGCAATGGCCGCCGCGTGTCAATCGGGTTTCCGCCCGCGGGTCGATCTGCTACGATGCCTGTCCGCCCGGCGCGAATCGATCGCGCGGAGATGGGGGAGACAACGCATGGTTCACAAGTTCTGCTCAGGAGCGGTTGCTATTTGCCTGACGCTGGCGGCCGGTGGCGCAGTCGCGCAGACGCCGGCACGCGAGCCCGCCGACGCATCGAAATATCCATCGCGGCTGGTGCGGATGACCGTCGGCTTCACGGCCGGCGGTGCGGTCGATGTATCGGGGCGCATTGTCGCGCAGCGCCTGTCGGAGGCGCTGGGGCAATCAGTCATCATCGACAACCGGCCGGGCGCCGATGGCATCGTGGCGGGAGAGTTCGTCGCCAAATCGCCGCCCGATGGCTATACGCTGGCCTACGTGAGCGCCGGTCACACCATGAATCCGGCGTTTCGAACCAGCATGCCGTATCACCCGCTGAAAGATTTTGCGCCGGTATCGATGGTTGCGATCGGCGCGCAGACGCTGGTGGTCAATCCATCGTTGCCGGTGCGCAACGTCAAGGAACTGGTGGCGCTGGCGCGCGCACGGCCCGGCCAGATCAATTTCGCGTCGTCCGGCGCGGGCGGCCCTACTCACCTCGCGGGGGAGTTGCTGAAATCGCTTGCGCACATCGATATAGTTCATGTGCCTTACAAAGGCGGCGGGCAGGTCGTGAATGACGTCATCGCCGGCCAGTGCGAGATGACGTTCATCGGCGCGCCTGCCAGCTTGCCTCACGTCCGCTCAGGCCGCCTGCGCCTGCTCGCTGTAACCACGGCAAAGCGCATCTCCACGTTGCCCGATGTGCCGACCGTCGCCGAGTCAGGCTACCCCGACTTTAATGTCGTCGCGTCCTATGCAGTGCTCGCACCGGCGGGCACGCCCGCGGCGATCGTCTCCCGCCTCAGTACCGAGCTCGCAAAAATCGCCAATCAGCCCGAAATGCGCGAGCGGCTGGCGGCGCTCGGCATCGAACCCGTGGGCAGCACGCCGGAGCAACTCGCGGCAAACATGCAGTTCGAACTCGCCCGGTGGACCAGGCTAGCGCAAAGTCTTGGGCTTAAGCAGGAATGATGCAGGACACTAGCCTTTCTTCGGCGACCACCCATACGCCTTGGCGCAGGCGCCGCCCATCAGCATCGCGCGTTCACTGGCGCTCAGGCGGTCAGTCAGGCGGAAAGGCTCGACGGCTTGTTCGTAGTTGACGACCGCGAAGGCGCGGGTCCAGTCGGTGCCCCACAGGCAGCGCTCGAATCCCCACGCGTCGAAGGTGCGGGCGAGCGGGTCCCATATATCGGGGAACGGATACGGTTTTTGGGACAGCGTGCAGGCGCCGCTGACCTTGATCACCGCGTTCGGGCGCTTGGCGAGGTCCAGCACTTTCGGCAGGTCGGCCCAGGGCTCGGCGGCTCGCGTGTCGGGCGTGCGCGGCTGCATGAGGGCCAGATGGTCGATGATGAATCGCACTTCGGGATGGCGATCGACCAGCGCCGTGCCCGCGTCCACGTTGCCCCAGCACAGCATGTTGACCGGAAAGTCGTGTTGCACGGCTGCGCGCAGGGTCCGGTCGAGGCCGGCGGCGCTTGGGTTGCGCCCCGGCTCCCTGGTAACTATGACGCGGATGCCGACCGTGCCCGGCGTCTTCTTCCAGTCGGCGATAACATCGCCCACCGCCGGATCATCCGCGTCGACCGGCTTGACGAGGGCGAACCGGCCGGGATGGGCCCGTTGCACCTCCACCGCATAGCTGGCGTCGTACCGGTACATGGAAAAGGAGGAGATGAAGATCGCGCCGTCGACGCCGACCTCGTTCATCGCCGCCACCATTTCGTCGCCCGTGACGTGAGCGGGCCAATTCGGCACACTGTGCCAGGGGCGTTTCGGCGTGTTCGCCGCGTAGACGTGGACTTGCGAATCGATGATAGTCATCGGGGAAGCTCCTCTGTGTTAAGCGGTTTCATCAAATTAAAACAGGTCGCGCGCGCCGCGTCCAGAATGAATCGATAAGCCCGCCCGCTTCCGCGCAATTCGGCATAATAGTCGCGCAGATTTTGAGAGATTCGATGAACAACCACCGCAGATTGCTCGTTGTCGTTTGGGCGATATTGACGATGACAACCGCCGCGGCCGCCGATTACCCGGCGCGGCCGATCCGGTTCATCGTGCCTTACGGCGCCGGCAGCGGCCCCGACATTACCGCGCGCCTGTTCCTGGCGGATCTCGGCAAACAGTTGGCGCAGCAGATCGTGGTCGACAACCGGGCCGGGGCGAGCGGGAGCATAGGCACGGAGATGATAGCGAGAGCGCCTCCCGACGGCTACACCATCGGCTTTGGCGGTATATCAGTGTTCGCGATTAACCCCAACGTGCTCGCGAAGCTGCCGTACGATCCAGACAAAGACCTGGTGAAAGTAGTGCAGACGTATTTTAACCCCGGCCTGCTGGCGGTGACGCTTTCGCTGCCGATCCAATCGGTGAAAGATCTGATCGACTATGAGAAGAAAAATCCCGGCAAGTTGTCGTATGGATCCAGCGGCAATGGCACGAGCTCGCACTTAAGCGGTGAATTGCTCAACCTCATGACCGGAATGCGGTTGGTGCACGTGCCCTATAAGATTCCGGATCAGGGGATCGCCGACACGATCGGGGGGCGGCTGCCCCTGATGTTCAACAACATGGGTCCGATGCTGCCGCCCGTCAAGGCGGGCAGGATACGCGGGCTCGGCGTGACGAGCCTGAAGCGCTCGCCCGCCATCCCGGAGCTGCCGGCGATCGCGGAGACCGTTCCCGATTTCGAAGTTACCGTCTGGGGCGGAGTGGTCGCGCCGGCCGGCGTGCCGAAGCCTATCGTCGCGCGGCTCAACGCTGCGATCAACAAAGTGCTCGCATCGCCCGCACTGAAGGAAAAGTACGCGGCAATCGGCTACGAGCTGGTGGGCGGTACGCCGGAGCAATTCGATGCGTTCGTCAAAACAGAAATCGCGAAATGGGCTGACGTCGTCAAGCGCTCGGGCGCGAAATTCGATTAACGGCCACGGTAGCGCCGGATCGGATCACGCTGTCAGAATAACGGGGTCAGACGGATCACGCGTTTTACTTCGCGGGTTCCGGCAACACCGGGCACTGAGGTCAGCGGGATAATTTCCTGTTCGAGCAGATCCGGGAAAATCGGGGTCAATGATGGAATGGCTTTGTTCGAGGCCTCGAGTCGAGTTGAATGGACTGGACACTGTGCAACGACGGCAGAGGGCGCGCGGATCAGGGGCGGGAGAGCCGGCCCGAAAGTAGCCCGGGCGACGCCGTCGCCCGGGCAG